>JAEYTQ010000309.1 GCA_023433965.1 Pseudomonadota bacterium
CTCAAGCCTGCGCGGCGAGACAAGCCACGCGCCATCTCGGCGCAGTCAAGACGGCCGGGGCACAATCGGGGGAGGACCTATCGTTGCAAGCGCTCCTTAAGCTGAGCAGCAGGATCGACGCGTTCACGCGCTGGACCGGCAAACGCATTGCGTGGCTGATCCTGCTCGCCGTGATCATCTCGGCGGTCAACGCGATCATCCGCAAGACGTTCGACACCTCGTCCAATTCGTGGCTCGAGCTGCAATGGGTGCTGTTCAGCATCGTTTTCCTGCTTTGTGCGCCCTGGACGCTGCTCGACAACGAGCACATCCGCATCGACATCGTGAGCAACGCGATGTCGAAGAAAGCGCGCAACGTCATCGACGTCGTCGGTCACGTGTTCTTCCTCGCTCCGATCTGCATCGTCATGATCATTACCGGAGTGCCGTTCTTCCTGCGCTCCTTCGAGATCAACGAGCAATCCGGCAATGCCGGTGGCCTGCCGCAATGGCCCGCCAAAGCCCTGATCATGATCGGGTTCGCTTTCCTGCTGGTGCAAGGCGTCTCCGAGCTGATCAAGCGGATTGCCGTGATGCGCGGCTTGATACCCGACCCACACGAATCGCAGGTGTCGGCGCTCGAGGCGGAAGTCGAGCATCTCGTCGAAGCGATCGAGAAGAAGTAGCCGCTGGCGACGGTGTAGGGGGAATTCATGACTGCATTCATCATCGCCAATATGGCGCCCATCATGTTCGTGTCGCTGGTCGTCATGCTGCTGCTTGGCTACCCGGCAGCATTCTCGCTCGGCGCCGTCGGCTTGTTCTTCGCCATCATCGGCGTCGAGCTCGGTCAGTTCCACCCCGACTTCCTCCAGGCCCTGCCGGAGCGCGTCTACGGCGTGATGAACAACGACACCCTGCTCGCAATTCCCTTCTTCACCTTCATGGGGCTGGTGCTGGAGCGGTCGGGCATGGCGGAGGATCTGCTCGACACCATCGGGCAGCTGTTCGGCACCATCCGCGGCGGCCTCGCCTATGCCGTGATCTTCGTCGGCGCGCTGCTCGCCGCCACCACCGGCGTGGTCGCGGCGTCCGTGATTTCGATGGGCCTGATCTCCCTGCCGATCATGCTGCGCTATGGCTATGACCGCCGCGTCGCAGCTGGCGTCATCGCCGCGTCCGGAACGCTGGCGCAAATCATTCCGCCCTCGCTCGTCCTGATCGTGATGGCCGACCAGCTCGGCAAGTCCGTCGGCGACATGTACGAAGGCGCCTTCATCCCGGGCCTCGTGCTCGCCGCCCTCTATGCCGGCTACGCCTTCCTCGTCAGTATGATCTTCCCCGCGGCCGCGCCGGGCCTGCCGAAGGAAGCCATCGGCTTCCGCGAGGAGAACGGCGACCGCGGCCTGGTCTCGCTCGGCATGCTGTTCCTCGCCAGCTGCGTGTTCGGTTGGTTCATGATGCGCAATTCGAGCACACACGGCGCCGATTACGTCGTGCTCAGCATGTTCTACGGCATCGTCTTCGCCTTCGCCGTCGCGGTGGTGAACTGGATCGTCGACAAGCTGACCGGCTTCCGTTTCCTCTCGAAAATGGCGCAGCAGACCACGTTCGTGATGGTGCCGCCGCTGTTCCTGATCTTCCTGGTGCTGGGCACGATCTTCATCGGCATTGCGACCCCGACCGAAGGCGGCGCGATGGGTGCAACGGGCGCCCTCCTCCTGGGAGCCGTGAAGCGGCGCCTGAGCTGGGACTTGATCCGGCAGGCCACGGAATCGACCGCCAAGCTGTCGGCTTTCGTCATCTTCATCCTGGTCGGCGCCCGGATTTTTTCGCTCACTTTCTACGGCGTCAACGGCCACGTCTGGGTCGAGCACCTGCTCACCTCGCTGCCCGGGGGCCAGGTCGGCTTCCTGATCTTCGTCAACGTGCTCGTGTTCATCCTGGCCTTCTTCCTCGACTTCTTCGAGCTGGCCTTCATCGTGATCCCGCTGCTGGGGCCGGCTGCCGATAAGCTCGGCATCGACCTGATCTGGTTCGGCGTCATTCTCGGCGTCAACATGCAGACCTCGTTCATGCATCCGCCGTTCGGCTTCGCGCTGTTCTATCTCCGCTCGGTGGCGCCGAAGGAACGCTACACCGATCGCATCACCGGCAAGCGGATGGACCCGGTCACCACCGGCCAGATCTATTGGGGCGCGGTACCGTTCGTCGTCATCCAGATGATCATGGTCGGTCTGGTGATCGCGTTCCCCGCGATGGTGATGCACTACAAGGGTGTGCAGACCAACATCGATCCCAGCACGATCAAGATCGAGGTGCCGCAGATCGACCTGCCGCCGCTCGATCTCGGCCCACCGCAGAAATAGCGGAAGGCAGAGCGCAATCGCGCTCTTGCCCTCCGTTCCGCGCCAGGCTCGCATAGGGTGGCGTCTCCCCTGCGGCGCATCCTTCGAGACGCCCGCCTCCGGCGGGCCCTCAGGATGAGGGCCGAGTGCCTGGCAACTGTTTTGGCAGATGCCGATGCCCGCTTAGCCTCACCCTGAGGGACCGCGAAGCGGTCGTCTCGAAGGGCGAAGCGCGCTCAGATCTTTCAAGAACCATATGCGATTGTCCTGCCCCTCCAGAGAGGGTCAGCAGGTGCTGTTGTCCGCCAACCTGAACCGCATCGCGAACTCTGCGCCGCCGCCGGGGAGGTTCCTCACTGCCACCGTCGCCGCATGATCGTCCGCCACCGCGCGCACGATCGACAGCCCGAGCCCCGCGCCGTCGCTGCGCCGGCGGTCGGCGCGCCAGAAGCGCTGGAAGATCAGTTCGCGCTCGGCCTCCGGGACGCCCGGGCCGTGGTCGCGCACGCAGAGCGAGCCGTCATCGTGCACCTCGACATCCACGGACGTGTTCCTGGCCGTGAATTTGATGGCGTTCTCGGCCAGGTTGAAGATCGCGCGATGGAGCATCTCCGAATTGCCGTGGATCACGACCGGCGCATCGGTGCCCTTCAATGCGATCTCCTTGTGTTGCGCGATGGCAAGCGGCGCGATCGCACCAACCACCTCGGCGCAAACGGCGCGCAGGTCCGCCGTCTCGCCGGGATCGAGCACCAGCGAGTCGAGCTCGGCGATCTCCAGCAGCTGGGCCACGATGCGGCTCATGGCTTCGACGTCAGCCAGCAGCGCCTGCCGGGCCGCGCCGTCGGCCAGCGTCTCGATCCGGGTGCGCAGGATCGCGAGCGGCGTGCGCAACTGATGCGCGGCGTCGGCGGTGAACTGCCGCTGCACGCGAAAGCCGCCCTCGAGGCGGTCCAGCGCCTGGTTCACGGCGGTGACCAGTGGCACGATCTCGCGCGGGATCTGCGCCGTCGGCAGACGGACGTCGGTGCGCGCTGGGCCGATATTGCTGGCCTCCTGCGAGGCCCTCCAAACCGGCGCAATCGCCCGGCGGAAAATGATGATGTCGGTGGCAAGCAGGACGAGGAGGATCGGGATGGTGACCCATCCCACCCGCCGGAAGAAGTTCGAGATGATGTCGTCGATGATAACGTCGCGATGCGAGAGGTCCTCAGCGACCCGGATACGCACCGTCTTGCCGGCAATATCCCGCGTGACGCCTGCGCCGGAGATGGTCTCGGATGGCTGACGCGTCGCGGCGCCGGACCGGCGGTGCGAGGAAAACAGCAACCGGCCCTCGTCATCGCGAATGTCGTATTGATAGCGGCCGTAAGCCTCCGAATAGAGCCCCTTGAGGCTGTCCGGAAGGTTGAACGTCAGCGAGCCGTCCGGTTGGGCGACAATGCGCTCCGCCAGCACCTCGGCCTGCGCGCGCATGCCGTCGCGGTGCAGCTGCTCGATCTCGGAATTGAGCAGCCAGAACAGCACCAGCGGCAGGACGATCGCGACCATCGCGATCGCGACGATGTGCAGGAAGACGATTCGCCAGATCAGCGATTTGAACGCGAGCGATCCGGCAGGGCGGCCGAGAGCCACGCTATTTTTCCTCGGCCATGAGATACCCGACCCCGCGGATGGTGTGGATCACCACCCTGGCGCCGTGCTCGGCCAGCTGCTTGCGCAGCCGCGAAACATAGACCTCCACCGCGTTGGAGGCGACCTCGCCCTCGAGCCCGAAGATGTGGTCCTCGACGTGCTTCTTCGGCACCACCCGTCCCTGCCGGCGCATCAGGATCTCCAGCACCGAGGCTTCGCGCGCGGAGATGACCCGCGGCTGGTCGTCGACGAAGATCTGGCGGGTCTCGGTGTCGTAGACGAGATTGGCAAGGCGCAGCGAGCGGCCGAGCAGCCGGCCGGGCCGGCGCAGGATGGCCTCCAGCCGCGCCACCAGCTCCTCCATCGCGAACGGCTTTGCGAGATAGTCGTCGGCGCCGCTGCGCAGGCCGGTGACGCGGTCCTGCAGGCCGCCGCGCGCGGTCAGCACCAGCACCGGCAGCGGCTCCATCTCGAGGCGCAGCTCGCGCAGCACCGCCAGGCCGTCGCCGTCCGGCAGGCCGAGGTCGAGGATCATCGCGCCATAACTGACGCTACTGAGGGCCGCGCGCGCGTCGGCGGCGCTGCCCACGATGTCGCTCTCGTAGCCGGCCGCCGCCAACCCGGCCGCAATGAGCCGCGACAGCTCCGCATTGTCCTCGACGATCAGAAGGCGCATCGATATCCCGACATCGCGGCACAGCTCTCGCCGCGTCTGCGCTCTTTTCCAGCATTCCGGGCACGGCGGCCAGCAAAAAAGCATCGGCAGGGTTGAGCTTCATCACGCTCGCCAGGCGAAGCCGCCTTCAGAGGAGAACAGGACGCCGAGATTTGAGTTCCCCTGGACGACCGAAACGTCGTTCTTTCTGAAGGACATCCGCATCCGAATCCGGCATGCTGGAACGTCCACGCGATATCTCCGCATGACTGCCTCTCCCATTCCGGATGACATACGCGAACTGCTCCTGAAGAGCATCGATACCGTGGCGCAGCTGGAGGCACTGCTGTTCTTGCGGAGCCAATCCGGCGCGAAGTTCGACGTGCGGTCGTTGGCTCAACGTCTTTTCGCCCCGGAGCCGGAAATCGAGGCTGCAATGGCCAGGTTGCAGAGAGATGGTTTCGTCAAGGAAGAGCGCGGGGCCTTCTATTACGACGCGCCGCCGTCGCTGACGGAAAAGGTCGATCGCCTGGCGGCGAACTATCGGCAGCATCTCATCCCGATCACGAACATGATTCACTCCAAACCGGCCGCGGCGAGAACGTTCTCGGACGCGTTCCGATTCCGTAAGGGGTAGCGGTGGCAATCGGTATTTACAGCCTGTGTGCCATGACCAGCCTGATCAGCTGCTGGCTGCTGACGCGCGCCTATCGGCGTACGCGATCGCGATTGCTGTTGTGGAGCGCAATCAGCTTTGCCGGCCTCGCACTGAACAACCTGGCACTCTGGGTCGACAAGTTGGTGCTGCCCGAGACCGATCTCTCGATCCTGCGGACCTCCATCGCCCTGGTCGCCATGCTGGTTCTGCTGTACGGACTGATTTGGGAGGCTGATTAATGTCCAACCTCGCTCCCGCCCTCGCGGGCGCCGTCGCTCTGGCCTCTTTCCTTGCCGCGCTGTTCTTCCTGAAATTTTGGCGGAGGACGTCGGATGTGTTCTTCCTGTTCTTCGCGGCAGCGTTCGCCATCGACGCGGTATCCCGCTTCGTCCTGGCGGCAATGCCGATCTCCAACGAAGTGGAACCGGTCGCCTACCTGCCGCGGCTCATGACTTTCGGTCTCATCTTGCTTGCGATCATCCGAAAGAACACGAACACAAAAGGGTCCGACTGAGCGACCGGCAACGAGCCCGCGAGATCCGAAGTCGGAGTCTGGATTGCACGGCTGGTGCCTTGTGCAGCGTTCTTTGAACGTCCTCGGGATCGAAGCGCATCGGCCACGGCATCCAGAGGCATGATTTCGGATTAGGCGATGGTGAATGCCTACTACTGTTTTGCCCGACGGGTCAACAAATTCGGTAATTTCGCAATCACCTACGGTGACGAAGTCAAGTCGTTGATAACACTGCCCCCGTCTACTGTGCATGGGGTTGTTTTTCGGTGTTTGGTCGGACGCCCTCCGGAACGCCGCAACGACAAGGCCCCGGAGCCTTCGCTCCGGGGCGCTGCATCCGGCCGGTGGCGCGATCAGCTCTGCGACCGCCGCGCCATGAAGATGTCGTAGCCGACCTCGGCGACCTGGAACCAGGAGTAGCCGTCGCTGGTGAACTTGGCGAGCGAGTCGTGCACCTTCTTGAAGTTGGGATTGGTCGACGCGACTTCGGCGTGCAGCTCCTTGGCCGCCTTGTAGCAGGCGTCCATGATCGCCGGCGAGAACGCGTGCAGCTTGGCGCCGCCTGCGAGCAGCTTTTTCAGCGCCAGCGGATTGGCTGCGTCGTAGCGTGCCATCATGTAGTTGTTGGCGTAGTGGCCGGCCTGCTCCAGCACGCTCTGGTAATATTTCGGCAGCGCGTTCCACTTGTCGAGGTTGACGAACGCCATCAGCATCGGCCCGCCCTCCCACCAGCCAGGATAGTAGTAGTGCGGCGCGATCTTGGCGAAGCCGAGCTTCTCGTCGTCATAGGGCCCGACCCATTCGGCGGCGTCGATGGTCCCCTTCTCCAGCGCCGGATAGATGTCGCCGCCGGCGAGCTGCTGCGGCACCGCGCCGAGCTTCTGGAGCACGCGGCCGGCGAAGCCGCCGATGCGGATCTTCAGGCCCTTGAGATCGTCGGGCGTGTTGACCTCTTTCCTGAACCAGCCACCCATCTGTGCGCCGGTATTGCCCGCGAGCAGGGAGACGACGTTGTAGCTCTTGTAGAACTCGTTGAGCACATCGCGACCACCGCCCTGCATGTACCAGGCCTGGTTGATGCGCATGTTGGGACCGAACGGCACGGCCGAGCCGAACGTGAACGTCGGGTCCTTGCCGAAATAATAGTAGGATGCGGTGTGGCCGATCTCGCAGGTGCCGTTCTGCACCGCGTCGAGCACCTGCAGGCCGGGCACGATCTCGCCCGCGGCGAAGATCTGGATCTGGAACTTGTTGTCGGTCGCCTCAGCGACCATCTTGCACATCATGTCCGCGCCGCCAAACAGCGTGTCGAGCGATTTCGGCCAGCTCGTCGGCATGCGCCATTTGATTTCCGGCATCGACTGCGCGATCGCGGGAGCCGCGAGCGTGGCGGCGCCGGCCGCAGCAAGTCCTGTGACCTTGATGAAGTCTCTTCTCTTCATGATTTCCTGCCCTGGTGGATGGTGATTGTGAGCCTTCTTGCCGAGGCTTGGGCGCAAGCATGGAACATCGCCGGGTCGAATGCCACCCCGATCGCATCGCGGCCAAAGAAAAAGCCCGGCCTCCTGGGAGGCCGGGCTACTGGTCTTACGACTCGAGCCGCAGATCAGCCGCGGGTGCGCGAGCGGATCATGAAGGTGTCGTAGGTATACTCGGCGACCTGCCACCACAGATATTCGTCGGAGCGGTAGGCCTGCATGGCGTCGATCGACTTCTTGAAGTCGGCGTTCTTGGCCGAGATCTCGGCCCACAGCTCGTTGGTCGACTTGAGGCAGGCTTCCAGCACTTCGTTGGTGAAGGGACGGAGCTGGGTGCCGCCGGCGACCAGACGCTTCAGCGCCGCCGGGTTCTGCATGTCGTAGCGCGCCGCCATCCAGCTGTTGGCCGTGGCCGTCGCGCTGGTGAGGAT
>JAEYTQ010000337.1 GCA_023433965.1 Pseudomonadota bacterium
ACTGCGCAGGGAAGGCCGGATGTTGAGGCTGCCCTGTATGCCGCTGTGCAGCTTTTTCAAGGCACACGCTTCGCACAGTGGACCGCGGGTGCCAGCCGGCACCCGGTCTTCCCTGCGCCCTCGGCACTCTTGAGGGTGGTGAATGCAGCAAAGCTCGGGCAGATCGTGCCGCGAGAACGGGAAACTGCGCGTGGCATCTAGGTACGAGAAGACAGGTGAATGCCGGGTTTCGTACCCCGGACGCGGCGCAGCACTAACTGATGAGCCGCAGAGTCGGGGCCATGCATCCGCGATATTGTGGTTTGCTGGGTCCCGGCTCTGCCGTCGCAACGCTGACGCGTTACGGCTTGTCCGCGACAGGAGAGTCGCGTTGCGTCTACTCCGTCAAGCCGCGTCGGCAGGTCTGACACGTCGAGCGATCTCCCGCCCCTTCTCGCGTTCCACGACTCCGATGTCGTACTGCCCTTGCAAGTCCAGCCAGAATTGAGGGCTGTTACCGAAATAGCGGCCAAGCCGCACCGCGGTATCTGCCGAAATGCCTCGGCGTCCGTTCAAAATGTCGGTAATCCGCCCCGAGGGAACGCCGATGTCGAGCGAAAGCCTGTTGGCGCTCAGCCTACGCGCCACGAGTTCGCGCTTGAGCAACCGTCCGGGATGCACGAGTGGAGCCATGGATGTCAGCCCTTGTGATAGTCGACGATTTCAACTTCGTAGGCATCGCCTTTCCGGAATTCGAAACAGATGCGCCAACGCTCATTGACCGTCATTGCCCATTCGCCCCTGCGGTCCCCCTTGAGCTTGTGCAAGCCGACGCTCTTCAAGGGACTCAGATCTCCAAGGGACTTCGCGACGTTCAGCGCGAGCAACAACTCAGCCGCCACCTCGAAATCGAGTCCACGGAATTGGTTCGGACGCTCGCCATCCCAGATCTTGCGGCTAGCCGAGTTCCGCCACGACCTGATCATGGCAGAAACATACTACGGAAAGCGGTAAGGCGCAATGTATGGTACATTCACTCCCCGAGCGTCGCGTCGACGAACCCGCGCGGGTCGTTGCAGAATTCGCGCATCACCCGGTAGTGATTCGTCTCCTCCACCGTCACGGGTTCGAGGCCATACTTCGTCAGCCGCAGCAACCGCGCGTTGGGATACGCCATCAACATCGGTGAATGGGTCGCCATGATGACCTGGCAATTGCGGGACGAATCCATGCGGTGCAGCAGTTTCAGAAACTCCATCTGGCGCGCCGGCGACAGCGCCGATTCCGGTTCGTCGAAGATGAAGATTCCCTGCTTCTGACATCGCTCCTCGAAGAAGCGTAGAAAGCCCTCACCATGGGAGTACGACAGATAATCGGGCGGCATGTCCGAAACTTCGTCGAGATATCTTGCGACGGAGAAGAAGGTCTCGGCGCGGAAGAACCAGCCATTCGTGATCTTCGGCACCCAGCCAGCGCGAAGCGCCGCCGACAACTGGCCGCCCATGATCTCGCGCGCGCTGGAATGATCGACCGGACGATAACCCTTGCCGCCACCAGCGTCGTCATAACCGGCGAGCGCCGCAATACCTTCCAAGATGGTGGATTTGCCGGTGCCGTTCTCGCCGACGATAATGGTAATCGCGGTATCGAAGCTCAGGTCGAACTCTTCGCGGAAAATCGGCAAACAATAGGGATATGCCTCCCAGTCCGGGACCAGCGCGCGATCGATCCAGACGCGCCGAAGATAGGGAGCAGGCAGCCTGACGTCGCGCTGTCGCCCTCGCATGCCACCACTCCCTCTGCCGCCAGACACCTCATTTTCGATGGAACATAACAGGAACGCAACTGCTTAGGAAGTGATTCCACCGCGAATGAAGCGTTCAGCCCGCATTCTCGTCGAGCGCCTCCAGCACCAGCTCCATGGTCATCAGCACGGGATTGTCGCCGCGGATCAGGCGGCCCTCGGCGATGCCGCCGGTGTAGTCGATCAGGGCGACGTCGAGCGCGGCTTCGGGCCCGCCGGACGCTCCCGGCGCGATCGTGCCGGCCACGATCGCCAGCTCGGTGGCGAACGGTTCGGTGATGCCGCCATGGGTGAAGCGCGCCCCGATCGTCGAGCCGACCCCGCCGTGAATCTTGGCACGCGCAATGCCGTGCGTGCGGCAGAACGCTTCGAGGCAGCCTGCAAAGTCCTGGTTCGGCCGCAGCCGCAAAGCAAATGCCCGGCTCGTCGTCCGCGCCCCGGTGCTCTCGGCCGGCACTGGCCCGAACAACTTGAAGTTGGTCTCGGGATCCGGCTCGGCTGTGAACATCGCGCCGTCGACGCCGAACGCCTCGACCTCGAACGGCTCGGCGACGACGGTCTCGTCCGGCATCATGTGGCCGCCGCCGGCCTTGCCGTCCGCCTCCGTCCACAGCCCGTGGCAGTGAAAGAACGGCGCGCCGTCGCGCATGCCCAACGTCATGCTGCCGAGTTTGGTGCGGCTGACGCCGCCGGGCCGGACCATGTCGCTGTAGAACGCGGCATTCTCGCCGGTCTTCGACAGCGCCGGCATGACATAAGCGAACGGGCCGAGCGCACCGCGGCGAAAATTCAGGACGCCGCCGGCAAAACCCTCCGCGGCAAAGCCGCGCCGCGCGGCCTCCAGCAGCGGCAGGCCGGCTTGAAGCGTGAACGCGAAGGCGCGTCCCCTCGCCTCCACCCATTGAATGCGCTCGGGGAGCGGCGCGCCCGGCTGCTTGATGCTGCGCATCACCCGCGCTCAGCCCGTCCCGGCCTTGTCGAGGTCGAGCAGCCCACGTGCCTCGAGTTCGTCGCGCACCATGCGCTTCGGCACCTTGCCGTAGCCGGATTTCGGCAGCGCGTCCCAGAAGAAGAACCGCTTCGGCATCTTGTAGCGCGGCACTTTCGGCAACAGGAACGCCGTCATCTCGGCTTCGCTCACGGCCTTCGCGCCTTCCCGTGCGACGCACACGGCAACACCGACCTCCCCCCAGGTCGCATCGGGCACGCCGAGCACGGCGACCTCGCCGATTGCGGGATGGGTCAAGATCTTCTCCTCGATCTCGCGCGGATAGATGTTGGAGCCGCCGGAGATATACATGTCGGAGGCCCGCCCGGTGATGTAGACGAAGCCCTCCTCGTCCATGTGGCCGAGATCGCCGGTGCGGAACCAGCCGTCGCGGAACGCCTTCGCGTTGGCCTCGGGGTTGTCGTAATAGCCCGCGAATACCGCGGGGCCGATCACGCAGATCTCGCCGGTCTCGAACGGTTTGAGTTCGCGTCCGTCGTCGCCCTGGATCGAGACCTGCATGCCCGTGCGCTCATAGCCGCAGGTGCCGATGCGGGCCTGCGGGCCGTCCTCCGGATCGTGCAGGCTGGCCGGCATGACCGTGATGTTGCCGGTGACCTCGCCCAGCCCGAAATACTGCACCAGTACCGGGCCGAGCTTTTTCAGCGCCGCCTTCTGGTCCTCGCGATACATCGGCGCGCCGGCATAGATGACGTAGCGCAGCGACGAATGATCGTATTTGTCCACCGCGGGATGCTCGACCATCATCTTCAAGATGGTCGGCACGGTGAACATGTTGCTGACGCGGTGGGTCTCGATCAGTCGGAACGCCTCGGCGATATCGAACTTTTCGGTCGGCAGCAGAATGGTCGGCACGCCGCGCGCGAGCTGCATGAGCTGGTGGACGCCGGCGCCGTGCGACAGCGGCGCGACCACCAGCGAGGCGTCGGCCTCCGTGGTGCCGGGCGTCAGGTCGGCGAGATGGTTGGTCACCACGAAGGCCATCTGGCCGTGGGTGAGCACCGCCGCCTTGGAGCGGCCGGTGGTGCCGGAAGTGAAGAAGAACCAGCAGGGATCGTCGTAGTCGACCGCGGCGTTCTCGACTTTGGCGCCGGCCTGCGAGGCAATCACCTCGCTCACCACCCGCTCGCCGAACGCGCCCTCGCCGATCCGCCAGACGAATTCGAGCGCGGGATTGGCCGCCGCGGTGGCATGGTCCGGGAAATCGCCGTGACACAAAAACCCTTTCGCCCCGGAGGCGGAGGCGAGATAGGCCACCTCGTCAGGCATCAGGCGGAAATTGGTCGGCACCCAGA
>JAEYTQ010000383.1 GCA_023433965.1 Pseudomonadota bacterium
CCATAGGCGGTCACGCCCGAGCACATCAGGGTCGCGGCCGGGTTGACGGGCAGGGGATCGTAGTCGAGCAGGGATTTCGCGTCGGGCACCCGCACGTGTGTGGCGAAGCCGCCGTCGATGGAGACGCCGAGGAAGCGCTGCTTCACACAAAGATTCTCGTCGCCATTGGCGCAGTCGCGGCACTGGCCGCAGCCGATCCACGTGAAGACGGCTTTCTTGGCGCCGACGAGACCGGCCGGAACGTCGGGGCCGACTTCGTCGACCACGCCCGCGATCTCGTGGCCGAGCGTGAAGGGCAGCGTCATGCCGCGCGTGGTGTCGAGCTTCTTGCCGCCGCCGAGATCGGCATAGCCGTCCTGGATGTGCAGGTCGGAATGGCAGAGGCCGCAGCGCTCGATGCGAACGAGGACCTCGCGGCCTTGCGGCTTCGGCGTTTCGACGATGGTCTCGCACAGCGGCGCATCGAACTTGACCAGGGACTGCCGACGCATCAACGCCATATTCCTTCCTCCGAAATTTCTGATTGTCACGCTTCGCTGCGTATATCGGCCAATTCACGCGCCATGGCAACAAAGCCGGCCACGGGGATCGTTTCGGCGCGCCGCGTCGCGTCGACGCCCGCGGCGCTCGCGAGCCGCGCGGGATCGACGCCGAGCGACTTCAGGCTCTGCCGCAGCATCTTGCGGCGCTGGCCGAAGGCCGCGGCCGCGACCTGCTCGAGCAGCCTGCGATCGCACGGCAGCGGGGCCGGGCGCGGCACGAGGCGGACGACCGAGGAGGTGACCTTCGGCGGCGGCACGAAGGCGGACGGCGCAATGTCGAACAGGATTTTGGTCTCGCAGCGCCAATTGGCGAGCACGCCGAGCCGGCCATAGGCCTCTTCGTCTGCGTGCGCCACGATGCGCTCGCCGACCTCGCGCTGGAACATCAGCACCATCATCTCGTACCACGGCGGCCAGGGCTCGATGGTGAGCCAGTTGATCAGGAGCTGGGTCGCGATGTTGTAGGGCAGGTTGGCGACGATCTTGGCGCGCTCGCCCGAGAGCAGCGGGCGCGGGTCGAACGTCATGGCATCGCCGTGCACGATCTCGAGCCTGTCCGGGTAGCGCGCGGAAATATCCTGCAAGGCAGGGATCGCGCGCTCGTCATGCTCGATGGCGATCACGCGGCGGGCGCCGAGCGCGAGCAGCGCGCGCGTCAGCCCGCCCGGGCCGGGGCCGATCTCGACGATGGTGGCATCGTCCAGCGGTGCCGCGGCACGCGCGATGCGTGCGGTGAGGTTGAGGTCGAGCAGAAAATTCTGACCGAGCGATTTCCTGGCCGACAGTGCGTGCTGGCGGATGACCTCGCGCAGCGGCGGGAGGTCGTCGATCGCGCTCATCAGCTTCGGGACGCGGCCATGCGGCGCGCGAGCTCGAGCGCGGCGATCAGGCTCGCCGGATTGGCTCTGCCCGTTCCGGCGATATCGAAGGCGGTGCCGTGATCGGGCGAGGTGCGGATGAAGGGCAGGCCGAGCGTGACGTTGACGGCATCGTCGAAGGCGACCGTCTTGATCGGGATCAGCGCCTGGTCGTGATACATGCACACCGCGCAGTCATAGGCCCGCCGCGCGGCCGCGTGGAACATGGTGTCGGCGGGCAGCGGACCCCTGGCCTCGATGCCCTCGCCGCGCAGCACCTTCAGCGCCGGGGCGATGGTGGTCTGCTCCTCGTGACCGAGCGAGCCGTCCTCCCCGGCATGCGGATTGAGGCCGGAGACCGCGATACGCGGCTTTGCGATGCCGAACCGGGACGTCAGTTCGGTTGCGACGATGCGGACGGTCGAGACGATCAGCTCGCTGCTGAGCTCGCCCAGCGCATCGCGCAACGAGACGTGGATGGTCACGGGCACCACGGCGAGCTGCGGCGACCACAGCATCATCACCGGCTGCGGCGCGCGGCCGTTCTCCGCGGCGAGCTCGGCGAGGAATTCGGTGTGGCCGGGATGGCGGAAGCCGGCGCGGTACAGCACGCTCTTGGCGATCGGGTTGGTGACGACGGCGCCGGCGCGCCCTTCGCGGACGTCCGTCACCGCCTGCCGGATCGATGCGAGCGCGGCCGGCGCGCTGGATGCGTCGGGCTTGCCGGGCTCGGCGCTCGCGCGCTCGCCGGTCGCGGCCACGGGCAGGGCGTCGGCGAAGGCGGCAGCGGCCTCGCCGGGGCTCACGGTCGCGATCCTGATGTCGGCGCCGAGCGCCTTGGCGCGGCGTGCGATCAGCGCCTCGTCGCCGCGCAGGTAGAAGGGGGGCAGGTTCAGCTCGCCCCGCCTGAGCCAGGCTGCGATGGTGATGTCGGGGCCGATGCCGGCGGGCTCTCCCAGGGTCAGGGCAAGAGGCTTTGCTGCGGAAGCGGCCATCAGCGGTTGCGATATTCGATCATCGCGGATTTACGGAGCTCTTCGAGATAGGCCTTTTGGGTCTTCTCGTACTTCTCCTGATACATCTTCTCGCGCACCTCGCGCTTCTTCGGCGTGTCGATCATGGTCGGCTTGCGCGAGCACAGCACCACCATCTCGATGCCGTTCTTGGTGACCTCGGGCGCGGTCAGGTGGCCGATCGGCGTGTCGTCGAGCAATTTGCGCAGCGCCTCGGGCAATTCAGCGGTCGTCTTGGTGATGGTGTCGCGGATGGTGGCGTTCGGCGTCGAGCGGAACAGCGAGTTGGCCTCCCCGCAGCTTGTCACGCGGGAGCGATAGGTCTCGGCTTCCTTCTTGCGTGTCTCGAGGAACGCCGGGGATGAGCCGCGCGGCACGATCAGCACGATCGGCTGCATCTTGTATTCGGTGCCCTCGATCTGGAGCTTGTCGCCGGTCTGGGCCTGCACGGCCTGCGCG
>JAEYTQ010000463.1 GCA_023433965.1 Pseudomonadota bacterium
AACAGCGGCAGCGCCGGAACCCTTGCGGCCGTATCGGCATCCGATCGGTTGAACGACAGGAAGCTGCCGCGGACGAAGGCGAACCGGATCGCGGCTGCCATCGCACCCGACACCGAGGCCGAAGCGCCGATCATTGGCGCCACCGCATGCTCGTGCGTGACGAGATGGGCGAGTGCGCCCGCCGCCGCCGTCACCGCCAGGAAGACGAAGAACCTGACCGCACCGAAGCGCCGCGCCAAGGCGCTGCCGAACGGCAGCAGCCACAGCACGTTGAAGCCGAGATGGGTCAGATTGGCGTGCAGCAGCGAGTAGGTTACGAAGGTCCAGACCTTCGCACCTGCCCCGCCCGGAATCTCCAGATTGAGGAGGGAGGAATCGTACCGTTTCGGGATGAAGCCGAACACGTCGATGGTCCAGTTCTCGAGCTCCGGCGGCAGCAGCACCCGCAGATGGATCACCGCCAGCAGCGCGATATAGGCCGTCAGCGCCGCAGGAAGCGTCAGGATCGGCTCGCGCGGAGCCTCCTCGACGACGGCCGGCACGTCCGGTGACGAATCTTGCGGGGAATTCAAGGCAGCTTCGCTTTCAGGCGAGATCGGAGCGACAGGTTGGAGATAGTCGCCTTTGCCTCGCTTGCGCAAGTGTACAAAAGGAAAAGGCAGGGCCCTGGGAAGCCCTGCCTGTCCGTGTCGGCCTTCTCGATGCCGGAGGAATGAAGGTGTATCCCCACCCCTCCCCGGCCCGTGGCCAAACTGTTTGACGCCCTGTGTACGGACCCCGCCGAGAACCTGGAGAAAAGCGGCGGGGCTTGCGACCGGGGCCACCCTAGCAGGGCGGCGCGAGGTGCAAAGCGCATAGTTAATTTAACGTTAACAACGCAAACACCGCCTCGGCGGGCCCGAAAACGCCGCTGCGGCATGGACGCTGCAAATCCCCTCCTGCACAACAACACAAGGGATCGCGGGTGCACTGAAGCGGGACAGGACTGTCCCGAGCCGCTGCACCCCGGGGTTACGTTCAGACATGAAACATCCGTCGAGCCGCGCGTTCTTCGCGTATTGGAACGAGAAGCGCGGCACTGCGCGGGCCCCCGACCGGGCCGACATCGACCCGGCCGCGGTCCGCGGCCTGCTCGGCGACATCTTCGTGCTCTCCTGCGAGCCGAACCTCGGCTTCCCGTTCCGCGTCGCCGGCACGCGCGTCTGCGCGCTCGCAGGAACGGACCTCAAGGACCAGAGCTTCGCCACGCTGTTCACTGACGCGAGCCGCGGCGAGATCGAGGAGATCGCCACGATCGTCGCCGACGAGACGCTGGGCGCGATCGCCGGCGTCACCGCCGCACGCGACGACGGCAGCAAGGCGCATCTCGAGCTGCTGCTGCTGCCCTTCAGCGCGCGCCCGCACACCCCGGTGAGCGTGACGGGCGTGCTCGCGCCGTTCGACGACGAATGCGGCACGCTTTCCGCCTTCACCCTCACCTCCTGGCGTTATCTGCACCAGCCCGAAAAACTCCTGCCGCGCGCCATCCGCAAATTGCAGATCGCACGCGGGCTGATGGTATATGAGGGGCTGAGATAGTCTCCGCCGCCCGCCGCGCGACACGTCAACGCGCAAGCGGATGATGGCCGTTTTTGCCGGATCTGCGTCATTCCTGATCTCGTTGCCAGCGGTTAGCTTCCGCCGCGCGTAAAGCAACGAGCATCGGTGACCTCGTCATGATCTGGCGCATTCTGGCGTTCAGCGGCCTCGGCTGCATCGCACTGCTGGCGGCGGTCGGCGGAACCTGGCTGTTCCTGCTGCCCGACGCGCCGGCGCAGGGGACCGCGCCTGCGATATCGAGGGACGAAGCCGACGCGACGCTTGCGGCGTTGAAGCCGCCGAAGCGCAAGCGCCCGCTGATCGCCATCGTCGGCATCAACGAGATGAGCGAGACCACCGACTATCTGATGCCCTACGGCATTCTCGCGCGCGCCGACGTCGCCGACGTCCTCACGCTGGGGGCGCAGCCCGGTCCCGTCGCACTCTATCCCGCGTTGAAAGTGCAGCCGCATGCGACGATTGCCGAGTTCGATGCCGCGCATCCCGACGGTGCGGATTACGTCATCGTGCCGGCGATGAGCCGCGAAGACGATGCCGTGGCCCTGCAGTGGATCAGAAGCCAGGCCGGCAAGGGCGCGATCGTCATCGGCGTCTGCGTCGGCGCCATGGTGGTTGCCAATACCGGGCTGCTCGACGGCCGCCGCGCCACCACGCACTGGTATTCCGTGCGCGACCTGCAAAAGCATCCCGCGATCCGCTATGTCGCGGACCGCAGGCTGGTGGTCGACCGCGGCGTCGCGACGACGACCGGCATCACCGCATCCATGCCGATGGCGCTGACCCTGGTCGAAGCCATTGCCGGCCGCACCAAGGCGCAAGCGGTCGCCCGCGACATCGGACTTGCGGACTGGGACGCGCGTCACCGCAGCGAGGACTTTCGGTTCACACGCCCCTTTGCACTGACGGCGATCGCCAACAAGCTCGCATTCTGGAACCGCGAGCAACTCGGCATCGCGCTGACGCCCGGCATCGACGAAGTGTCGCTCGCGCTGATCGCCGATGCGTGGTCACGCACCTATCGCTCACACGCCGTCACCTTCGCCGCCACGGCGGAGGCGCGGACGAGCCGCAGCGGTCTCCGCATCCTGCCGGACAGGATCGCGACCGACTGGCCGGCAAGGCAGATGCCGCCGGCCGCCGTCGGACTGCCGCCGGCGCGGGCTCTGGACCAGACGCTGGAGGCCATCGATGCACGCTACGGCGCGCGCACGGCCGACTTCGTCGCGATGCAGCTTGAATATCCGAGATAATAGCACGACGTGCGCCGGCTGCCGCTTGCGACGGCCCGACGCACGAAGCGTCTCTACGGCATCGCCAGGTGCCAGGCGCCGTTCAGAAAGCCGTCGCCGGTAATGTCGCCGGGCTTCTGGTCCTTGGCGAAGGTGTAGAGCGGCTTGCCCTTGTAGGCCCACTGCTTCGAGCCGTCGTCGCGGGTGATGATGGTGTAGCCGTCGCCGCCGGCGTCGCCCGCCTCGGCCTTCAGCACCGGCCAGTTCGTGGCACATGGACCGTTGCAGGCGGACTTGCCGTCCGCATCCTTGTCGAACGTGTAGAGCGTCATGCCCTTGGCATCGGTGAGCACGGTGCCCTTGTCGGTCTTGCCGGTCTTGGT
>JAEYTQ010000152.1 GCA_023433965.1 Pseudomonadota bacterium
CGCCGCCGCCCGGAAACCCCTGGAAGCGTGGCTTGCCGTCGGCATCAATCTCGCCGCGGTCAAACTGCTTGCGCTTGTCCTCGTCGCCGAGGATTTCGTTGGCCGAGTTGATCTCGGCGAAGCGCTCGGCAGCCTTCGGGTCGTCCTGGTTGCTGTCCGGATGGTGCTTCTTGGCCAGCTTGCGATAGGCGCTCTTGATCGCGGCAGCGCTGGCGCTCCGCGGCACCCCCAAGACCTCATAGGGGTCGCGCATTCGTCACGTCTCCTTCAAGAAATCGAATTTTCAGGGCTCCCCGCCCCACCTGCGGGTCATGTGGGAAGAGAGTGGCATTTTTGCAACTAGGAGCGAGAGCCGGCGCTCAATGTTTGGAGCACATCCGACCGGAAAACCGGTTCCTACTTTGCCGGATCATGCTCAGCTCCGCCACGGCTTTAGCGTATGAATCTCCCAACGGCCACGACTGCTTTGGCAGCCCGCGCCCTGGAGCCAGCTTTCGGTCTTGCCGTTGACGTAGCTCGCCAGGAAGTCGCGGCATTTGCGCCCGTCCTCGGCGGCATAGGACTGGGCGATCGGCGTCACCGAGCCTCGCGCCCCGGTTTCCGGATTCTCCCAGTGCTGGCTGGCATCCTTGTCGCCCTTGCTGAGGACGTCGGAAGCCGCGTTGCGGGTGAAGGCGAGATCGATCTCGGTCGGGGGAGCGTCCTTCGCAGGCTGCGCAATCGAGCCGGTGAGGTCGTTGTCGTCGGCCTTGGCATAGGCGCTGCCGTCGTTGCGGGAAAAGCTGCAGCCGCCGGCACCAAGCCCGATCAGAATCATCGTCATGGCGAAGCCGGAGGGCCGGATCGCCGATAGGCCAACGCCTCCCCATGCCCTATATAGGACGGCAGCGGACAACAACGCGTTTTGGGCCGCGGGACGCAACTCGGACTCCGGACATGACCGACACGCCCTCGATGAAACACCAGACTCCCTTAACATCCGGTGATTTCACCGCCGCCGACGAGCCATTTGCCCTGTTCGAGAGCTGGCTGAACGAGGCGGTCAAGAGCGAGCCGAACGATCCGAACGCCATGGCGCTCGCAACCATCGACCCCGACGGGCTGCCCGACGTACGCATGGTTCTGATGAAGGGGTTCGACACCGAAGGTTTCGTCTTCTACAGCCACATCGCGAGCCAGAAGGGCCGCGAGCTCGCCGCGAATCCTAAGGCGGCGTTACTTTTTCACTGGAAGTCGCTGCGCCGTCAGGTCCGCATCCGCGGCAACGTGACGCCCGTGACCGACACGGAAGCCGACGCCTATTTCGCGACGCGACCGAAGCAGGCCCAGATCGGCGCCTGGGCAAGCAAGCAGTCGCAGGAGCTGGAGAGCCGCTTCGCCTTCGAGCAAGCCATCGCCAAGGTCGCGGCCAAATACGTCATCGGCGAAGTGCCGCGGCCGCCGGGCTGGAGCGGCTGGCGTATCACGCCGTTGCGGATCGAGTTCTGGCACGACCGCCCGTTCCGGCTTCACGACCGCATCGAATTTCGCCGTGACGCGGCCGGCCAGAAATGGTCCAAGACGCGGATGTATCCTTGAGCCTCGTCTTGAACCCTGTCTCGAGCTTTGGGGCGACCTGAAAGATGTCCATGCCGCATTCGTCCAATGCGCCGCGCCGCACGCTGCTCCTGACCGGAGCCAGCCGCGGCATCGGCCACGCCACCGTGATCCGCTTCTCCTCGGCGGGCTGGCGCGTCATCACCTGCTCGCGGCATCCATTTCCGGAAGACTGCCCGTGGGACGCCGGCCCCGAGGACCACATTCAGGTCGACCTCGGCAATCCCAAGGACACCGCGCGCGCGATCTCCGAGATCCGCAGCCGGCTCGAGGGCGGCACGCTGCACGCGCTGGTCAACAACGCCGCGATCTCGCCGAAGGGGCCCGGCGGCTCCAGGCTCGGCTCGGTCGACACCGACCTCGAAACCTGGACTCACGTCTTCCATGTCAACTTCTTCGCGCCGATCATGATGGCGCGCGGACTGATCGAGGAATTGAAGGCGGCCAAGGGCTCGGTGGTGAACGTCACCTCGATTGCGGGCTCGCGCGTGCACCCCTTCGCGGGCGCGGCGTATGCCACCTCGAAGGCCGCGCTCGCCTCGCTGACGCGCGAGATGGCCTCCGACTTCGGCCGAGTCGGCGTGCGCGTCAACGCAATCGCGCCGGGCGAGATCGACACCTCGATCCTGTCGCCGGGCACAGAGAAGATCGTCGAACAGCAGATCCCGATGCACCGTCTCGGCACGCCCGACGAGGTCGCCAAGATCATCTACGTGCTGTGCACGGAGACCAGCTCTTACGTCAACGGCGCCGAAATCCACATCAACGGCGGCCAGCACGTTTGACGGTGAGCGTCATTCCGGGGCGATGCGAAGCATCGAACCCGGAATGACGGATGAACTTGATCAGTTGATTTCGCCGTAGCGTGAATTCGGAAGCAAGGCGATCCAGACAACGCCGCCGCAAGATCTGGATCGCCCTTGGCTTCCGTTCCTCAATCGAGTCGAATCCGACGTGACCTTTCGCGCGGCCGCGGGGCGGCCGTGCCGAACGTGGTCGAGCAGTCGTCGTCGTTCTCGCCTTCGAGCAGCGGAGCACCACAGTGCCGGCACAGGCGTGCCGACATCGACGGCGCCTTTCCGCTCGCCATGACCTGACGATAGTTCGCCAGATCGATGACGTTGCGGGGCGACGTTATGTGTTTCTCAACCATGGCTGTTCCTCGCGGCTACGCACTGCTTATCGCAGACAAGTTTCGCGCAAACGTTCAGCCCACTGCTCAAATTTTACCGGAGGAATTGCGGCACGATTCGCACGTCACCGCAGCGCCTCAATCCCGATCTATTCTGTGACACGATCCACCGTGTCTCTAAGAGCGGCGTAAGCTCTCGGTAGCTATCTTTGCTCGAGCGTGGTTCCTACAGCCACTTCTTCCACTTGAAGACCCAGTACGGGACGACGGCGGCGATCAGCATCATCACCAGCGCCATCGGATAGCCGTGCACCCATTCGAGCTCCGGCATCACCTTGAAGTTCATACCGTAGACCGAGGCGATCAGCGTCGGCGGCATCAGGACGACGGCCATCACGGAGAACAGCTTGATGATGTTGTTCTGCTCGAGATTGACGACGCCGAGCATGGCGTCGAGCACGAAGGTGATCTTGTTGGAGAGATAGGAGGCATGGTCGGTCAGCGACGCCACGTCGCGCTGCATGGTCTTGAGCTGCTCGCGCATGTCCTTCGACCATTTCACGCCCTCGACCACCGCCGACAGGAACGTCACGACCCGGCCGATCGACACCAGGCTCTCGCGGACCTTCGAGGTCAAATCGCCTTTGCGGCCGATCGAGATCAGGATCTGGGAATATCGCTTGGCCTGCCCGTGACGCTCGCTCTCGGGCTCGAAGATGTCGTGGCTGACCTGGTCGATGTCGGTGCCGCACCGCTCCAGAATGTCGGCGCAGCGGTCGATCACCGCGTCCAGCAGCTCCATCAACACCATCTCGCCGGTGATGGAGG
>JAEYTQ010000484.1 GCA_023433965.1 Pseudomonadota bacterium
CTGGCGCAATGGCTGATCGGGCCAGACGGCGAGACGATTGCAAAGCGCCGCAAGCTCCGGCCGACCCACGCCGAGCGCACGGTCTATGGCGAGGGCGACGGCAGCGACCTTGCCGTGCATGCGCGGCCCGACATTGGACGTCTGGGCGCACTGTGCTGTTGGGAGCATCTCCAGCCGTTGTCGAAATACGCGATGTACGCCCAGAACGAGCAAGTCCACGTCGCGGCCTGGCCGAGCTTCTCGCTCTACGATCCCTTCGCGCCGGCGCTCGGCGCAGAAGTCAACAACGCGGCCTCGCGCGTCTATGCGGTGGAGGGCTCTTGTTTCGTGCTCGCACCTTGCGCGACGGTCTCGCAAGCCATGATCGACGAGCTCTGCGATCGCCCGGACAAGCATGCGCTGCTGCATGCCGGCGGCGGCTTTGCCGCGATCTACGGTCCCGACGGCAGCCAGATCGGCGACAAGCTCGCGCCGGACCAGGAGGGCCTGCTGATTGCCGAAATCGATCTCGGCGCCATCGGCGTCGCCAAGAACGCGGCGGATCCCGCCGGGCATTATTCACGCCCCGACGTGACGCGGCTCTTGCTAAACAAGAAGCGGTACCAACGCGTGGAGCAGTTCGTATTACCGGTGGATACCGTCGAGCCTATCGACATGGCCGCGGCGGCAAGCTGATCAATGTGATCGAAGGGAGGGTATGATCATGGAATCCGCTATCCCTGTGCATCTCGAAACAACCCGCACGCGCCACAAGCGTGTCCCGGAGGATTACCAGCCGCCCTATCCGTCCTTCGTGGCGCGCTACAGTCCCAGCGTGAGCCGCGTCGTAATGGCCTATTTCCGCGTGCAGTATCGCGGTGCTGCGCCTGCGGTCGCGACGGAGGCGCTTGCATATATCGCGGCGCGGTTCGCCGCGGCAGGCGGTCCATCGCATTGGGACCGCGCCCGCTATCGCGACCAAGCGGGATACGAGACCGTCGTCTCGGTCGGCTATTGGGACGATCTCGAACGCTTCGACGCCTGGTTTGCGCCGGCGCGTGAAGCCTGGACCGGGCGGCAGCGCGAGGGTGTCGGCACGTTCATCGAGGTGCTGCGTCCCACCGTGGCACGGCACGAGACGCTGTTCTCTTCGCTGGGAAGGCCAGAGGGTGTTGCGGCGATCGCCGAGGGCATGAGTGGCGAGGTGCAGGAGCACGCCTATTGGGGCGGCATGCGTGATCGCATCCCGCTGTCGCAAACCGACGCCATGGCGCCGGGCGGCGCGCCGGAACTGATCCGCGACGGAGCGCGGCTGCGGGTCGTGGCCCACGGCAATCTCTGTCTGATCCGGTCCGGACAGGACTGGAGCCATACGGAGGCGTCCGAGCGCAAGCTATATCTCGACGATGTCGAGCCGGTGCTGCGGGAGGGCATGGATTTCCTGCGCGATGACGGCCTTGCGATCGGTTGCTATGCCAACCGCTACATGGAGGTGCTCTCGGCCGACGGCGGTGCGACTGAAAAGTCCTACGGTCAGAGCTGGTGGAAAAGCCTCGCCGCGCTGGAACGCTGGGCGGAGTCGCATCCGACCCATGTCAGAATTTTTGGCGCCGCGATGAAGTATCTGTCCACGCTCGGGCCGTCGGCCAAGCTGCGGCTCTATCACGAGGTCACGGTGGCGGACGCGGACGAGCAGTTCTTCGAATACATGAACTGTCACGCCAAGACCGGCCTGCTGACGGCGGTCGAGACCGTCAGCGCCTAGGCCATGCAGTGGCCGAGCAGGTCCGGATGGGCGGCGCAGATGTGATGCGCGCCGGCCTCGCGCAGCTCGGCCTCGCTGCCATAGCCGTACAGCACGCCGATGGCGGTCATGCCGTTGCTGCGGGCGCCGACCACGTCATGGCTGCGATCACCGATCATGATCGCACGCTGCGGATCGACCTTGGTCTCGTCGAGCGCATAGCGGAGCAGGTCGCGCTTGTCGACGCGCGTGCCGTCGAGCTCTGAGCCGAACACGCGCTCGAAATACGATTTCAGGCCGAAATGGTCGACGATGCGCGTGGCGTAGACCGCGGGCTTGCTGGTCGCCACGAACATGCGCTGACGTGTCGCTGCGAGCGACGCCAACGTGTCCGCAATCCCGTTGTAGGTCTCGTTCTCGAACAGGCCGATGTCGCTGAAGCGCTCGCGATAGAGCAGGAGCGCGCGGTCGGCGAGCTCATCGGTCCCGGTGAGCTTTCGAAGGCTCGCAAGCAGCGGAGGGCCGATGCACCAGGTCAGTTCGTCCTCGCTGGGGACCGGAACGCTTAGGCGTTCCAGCGCGTACTGGATCGAGCGGGTGATCCCCGGCTTGGGATTGGTCAGCGTGCCGTCAAGATCAAAAAAGATTGTCACCATCGGGCGGAACCCGCGTTGATACTGCCGTTCGTTGCTAGTTGGCTGGGGTTCCAAGTCAAGGTCCGATTTGTCCTGTAACGTCGATGCCATGCGAACAGCTCGGGTTATCGCTATCCTGTGGCATGCCTTCGTGCTTTCGCCGGCGCTCGCGGAGGAGACGCCGGCCGCCGCCGCGCCCGCGAAGGCCGAGGAACCTGCGAAGCCGGCGGAGAAACCCAGTGAGGCGCGCGAGAGCGACACGCGGGAGTCGATCTGCCTGATCGTTGAGGCGGCCGCGCGCGACCATAACCTGCCGCTGGAATTTTTTGCGCGCGTGATCTGGCAGGAAAGCCGTTTCCAGGCCGATGCCGTCGGGCCCATGACGCGCAGCGGCGAGCATGCGCGGGGGATCGCGCAGTTCATGCCGGGCACTGCCAGCGAGCGCGGGCTGCTCGATCCCTTCAATCCGGTCCAGGCATTGCCGAAGTCGGCCGAATTCCTGAACGAGCTGCGCAACCAATTCGGCAATCTCGGCCTGGCGGCCGCCGCCTACAATGCGGGGCCGCGCCGGGTGCAGGAATGGCTCGCCGGCACCGGCGGCATGCCG
>JAEYTQ010000500.1 GCA_023433965.1 Pseudomonadota bacterium
CGTGATCGACCTCAAGAAGATCGTGCGGGGGGGGAGGGTGATCCTGTTCGCGGCAGGCAGCCAGCTGCTCGGCGGCTGTCTGCTCGGGGCACTGTTCTTCGTCGGCATCGGCCTGTCGTTCGGGGGCGGGCATTTCGATGCGGTGTATCTCTGCGTCGCCTGCGCGCTGTCGAGCACCGTCATCATCGTCAAGGTGCTCTACGAGAAGCGCGAGCTGGACACGCTGCCGGGCCGCATCACCCTCGGCGTCCTCGTGCTCCAGGACATCTTCGCAATTCTGTTCCTTGCGGTGCAGCCGAGCCTGGCGAACCTCCAGGTCAGCGTCATCCTGCTCTCGATCGGCCGCGTCGCCGTGCTGGTCACGGCCGCGCTTCTGGTCAGCCGCTACGTGCTGCCGCGCCTGTTCCACCAGATCGCCCGGCGGCCCGAACTGGTCCTGCTCGGCGCGCTTGCCTGGTGCTTTCTGGTCGCCGAGACCGCCCATAGGCTGTCGCTGTCGCGCGAGATGGGCGCGCTGATCGCCGGCGTCTCGCTCTCGACGTTCCCTTACGCGCTCGATGTCACCGCCAAGGTCACCACGCTGCGCGACTTCTTCATCACGCTGTTCTTCGTCGCGCTCGGCATGACCATTCCCGTGCCCGGGCTCTCGGTGATCAGCCTCGCCTTGATGATCGCGGCATTCACGGTGGTGAGCCGTCTCGTCACCACCTTCACCCCGCTCTACCTGATGAAGCAGGGCTTGCGCGCCAGCCTGTTGCCGGCCCTCAACCTCGCCCAGATCTCCGAGTTCTCGCTGGTGGTGATTCAGACCGGCGTCGCCGATCACCACATCGCAACCGAAACGGCGAACGCCGTCTCGTTCGCCTTCGTGTTGCTGGCAGTGCTCTCGACTTTCGTGATGACCCGCAGCGACGAGATCACCCGCTGGGCGATCGGCCCGTTGAAGCGGATCGGCCTGCGCGATCTCGACCATGGCAACGGCCATGCCGAGGACGGGCACGAGGGCGGCCACGGCGAAGCCCGCCGGATCGTCATCCTCGGCTTCTTCCGTGCGGCGAGCGCTCTGTTGGCCGAGATCGAACGGCAGGCGCCGGTGCTGCTGGAGCAGATCACCGTGGTCGATTTCAACCCCAATGTGTACCAGACCCTGCTCTCGCGCGGCCTGCACGTGATCTATGGCGACATCAGCAATGTCGATACGCTGCTCCACGCCGGCATCGGCAAGTCCGAGATGATCATCCTCAGCGTCCCGGATTCGCTGCTGAAGGGCGCCACCAACGAGAAGCTGGTTCGCCACGTCCGCGCACTCAATCCGACCGCCCTGATCGTCGCCACGGCCGACCTCCTGGCCGACGTCGGCGCGCTCTATGAAGCCGGCGCCAGCTACGTCACCGTCACCCGGATCAGCGATGCCCACGAGCTGTTTACCGTGATCGAAGCCGCCCAGGCCGGCCTGCTCGCCGACAAGCGCGCCGAGCTCGATCAGCGCCTCGGCGAGCGTCGCGAGGTGCTGCCCTGAGGGCGTCCGGCCGGCTTCCTCGCGGGCAATCCGCGCCTATATCGCTGGGATGCCCTGTGCAAGCCTGAAACCCGTTGGCAGGCCTGCCGTCCGGCATATGTGGTTGCGCTGGGGAGACTAGCGCCCCGCCCCAAGTCCGGCTAAGCCTCCCGGCCATAACCGATAGAGATTGGGAAATGCCCGATAGCGTTCAGGAAGTCTTGCAGGCCTTTGCCCGGGGTGAGCTCGTGGTCGTCACCGACGACGAAGACCGTGAGGGCGAAGGCGATCTCATCGTCGCCGCCTCGCTCTGCACCGCCGAGAAGATGGCCTTCATCATCCGCCACACCTCCGGCATCGTCTGTGCACCCGTGACCACCGAGGACGCACGCCGCCTGCGGCTCGATCCGATGGTCGCTCACAATGATTCCGCGCACACCACCGCGTTCACGGTCTCGATCGACTACAAGCCCGACGGCGGCACCGGCATCTCCGCCGAGGAGCGCGCCTCGTGCTGCCGCGCGCTCGCCAATCCCAATGTGGGCGCCAACGACTTCGCCCGGCCGGGCCACATCTTCCCGCTGATCGCCAAGGACGGCGGCGTGCTCTTGCGCTCGGGTCATACCGAGGCTGCCGTCGATCTCTGCAAACTTTCCGGTCTGCCCCCGGTCGGCGTCATCAGCGAACTCATGAACGACGACGGCAGCGTGATGAAGGGCGAGCAGGTTGCGCGCTTCGCCGCCGAGCACAAGCTCAAGCACGTCACCATCGCGGACATGATTGCCTACCGCCAGGCGCGCGAGAAGCTGATCGAGCGGGTTTCGACCTTCGTCACCGAGAGCCCGATCGGTCCGTTGCAGGGCTATGCCTACCGCTCGCCGTTCGATTCCATCGCTCACGTCGCCTTCGTCTATAACGGCGTCGGCGACGGCAGGAACGTGCTGACGCGCTTCCACAAGCCGAACATCGTCAAGGACACCTTCACCGGTCACAAGCGGATGGCGGCCGTGCTCGATCATTTCAAGAAGGCCGGCCGCGGCGTGCTGGTCTACTTGCGCGACGGCGCCGCCGGCGTCCCCGTGGCGCCGCTGCCGGACGAGTCCTCGACGGAGGCCGACCGCAACCGCCAGTGGCGCGAGGTCGGCGTCGGCGCGCAGATACTGCGCCACCTCGGCGTCACGTCGATCCGGCATCTGACCTCCTCGGTGCACGACTACAAGGGCCTGTCGGGCTTCGGCATCGAGATCGTCGCCAACGAGCAGCTCGAAAGCTGACATGCAGCGTCGTTCCGGGATCGCGCTTTGCGCGCCCCGCAATGACCGAGACCAGGATGCAATTGCACTTGTTGCCGCGGCGCTTTAATTTGTCAGGCAATTTCTAGACGGAACCAGACGCGAAAGGACGTTTCATGAGCGTGCGCCCTCAGGCCAAGGACAAGCCGACTGCGGCTTCTTTCCAGTGGGACGATCCGTTCCTGCTCGACGAACAACTGACCGAAGACGAACGCATGGTGCGCGACACCGCCCGTGCCTACGCCCAGGACAAGCTGCTGCCGCGCGTCTCCAAGGCCTATCTCGAAGAGAAGACCGACCGCGAGATCTTCAACGAGATGGGTGAGCTCGGCCTGATCGGTATCACGCTGCCGGAAGAATATGGCTGTGCCAACGCGAGCTACGTCGCCTACGGCCTCGTCGCGCGCGAGATCGAGCGCGT
>JAEYTQ010000520.1 GCA_023433965.1 Pseudomonadota bacterium
CGCCGAATCCGACGGAGGAAGCAGTACTTGAAGGCCTCGCCTCCTACCGCGAAGGCGGCTGCGATGGCGTGATTGCGCTCGGAGGCGGTTCGCCGATCGATCTTGCCAAAGGCGTAGCTTTGGCCGCCACCCATGAGGGGCCATTGGAGCAATATGCCGCGGTTCTTGGCGGCGTCGGCAAGATCACTGAGATGGTCGCTCCCGTGATCGCTATTCCGACCACTGCAGGAACTGGCAGCGAGGTCGGCCGTGGTGCTTTGATCAATCTGACCAACGGATCAAAGCTGGCGTTGATCAGTCCCTATCTGATACCGAAAAGGGCAATCTGCGATCCTGAACTCACGCTGGGACTGCCGCCGTTGTTGACGGCGGCGACCGGCATCGATGCGCTCACGCATTGCATCGAAACGTTCCTGTCACCGCTGGTCAACCCGCCGGCGGAAGCCATCGCGCTCGACGGTGCAAAGCGTGCATGGCACTTCATCCAGCGCGCGGTGGCTAACGGCGCCGACCGCGAGGCGCGTTGGGAAATGATGATGGCGGCGCTCGAAGGTGGGCTGACGTTTCAGAAAGGGCTCGGCGCAGTGCACTCGCTTTCTCACGCCGCCGGCGCATTGCGCTCACCGACTCTGCATCACGGCATGCTGAACGGCGTGTTCCTGCCGCACATCCTGCGCTTCAGCGAGCAAAGCGTCGGGAACAAGTACGAAAAGCTCAGCGACATATTTGGCATATCGCGCGAAAAGCACCTCGCCACTGCAGTGTCCGATCTCGTTAAATCGTTGAACCTACCGACAACGCTCGGCCAAATGGGTTTTGAGGCTCAGCATATTCCGCAAACAGTTGTCCGAGCATTGGCCGACCACTCGAACGCGACTGCTCCGCGAAAAGCGTCTGCAGAAGAATTCGAGCGCCTGCTGCGTGGGGCCCTCTGAAGGGCATGCCCTAGAACGCTATCGGCGAGCGCTTGCTACCGCCGGCGCGCAACCGCCAGGCCGAAAAGGAAGGCGACGAAGAGGCTGGCAAGCGGTGCTTCGCGCGTGATCGCTGCGACGGTCGCGAGAGCCCCGCCGGGCTTTCGAGATTCCTCGACTGCGGTGGTCAGACGATCGACGGCGGCGTGCAGGCCTCCGGCGACTTCACCGACCGTGCGGGAGACATCCGCCGCCGTATCGATGGCACGCTCGGCCATGCCGGGCTGGGTCGTGGATTGCGGTATCTCCGTGCTCAAGGACGTAACCTCCGGGCCTGACAATGAGGCCGACACCTTTGGCTATCCGCGCGAGCGCTCGTTTTGAACAGCGGGTCTTGCGACCTTTGGCTATCCGCGACAGGCGCCGTGATTGACGGCGGGTGCCGGCCTTGGATGAGAAATTCAGCGCCCGGGATTTTGTTCCGGAGGATGTCGATGCGGCGTGCTCCCCGGGAAACGACGGGTGCGAATCTCTGTTAGGCTGGGGGTGACCTTGCTGATGTCAGGAGACAGCCGTGACCGATCGGACCATGATGGATCGAGCCCGGCGCATCGCCTTGCTCGGCGCTCCCATCGACATGGGAGCTTCGCAGCGCGGCACCTTGATGGGCCCTGCCGCGCTCCGCACCGCGGGCCTTGCGACACTGCTCGAAAGCCTCGCCTTCGAGGTCGTCGACTACGGCGATCTGTCGGTGGCGGACGCCCCGGATCTCACCGACAGACCGCCCGAGAAGGCCAATCATTACCGCGAGATCCAGCGTTGGACCCGTCTGCTGAGCCGCCGCGGCTATGAGATCGCGAGCACGGGCGCGCTGCCGATCTTCCTTGGCGGTGATCACACGTTGTCGATGGGCTCGGCCAATGCAATGGCGCGGCACTGGCAGGAGCGCGGCCGCGAGCTGTTCGTGCTGTGGCTCGATGCCCATGCCGATTACAACACGCCGGCGACCACGATCACCGCCAATATGCACGGCATGTCAGCGGCGTTTCTGTGCGGCGAGCCCGGTCTCGACGGCCTGCTCGGCGACGAACCGCGCGCTTCGATCGGTCCCGACAGGCTTGACCTGTTCGGAGCGCGTTCGATCGACAAGCTCGAAAAGGAGTTGATGCGCTCACGTCGGGTCCGGATCGTCGACATGCGCCAGATCGACGAATTCGGCGTGGCCGTCCTGATCCGCCGCGTCATCGAGCGCGTCAAGGCCAGCAACGGCGTGCTGCATGTCAGCTTCGACGTCGATTTCCTCGACCCCTGTGTGGCGCCGGGGGTCGGCACCACGGTGCCGGGTGGCGCCACTTATCGCGAGGCGCACCTGATCATGGAGCTGTTGCACGATTCCGGCGTCGTGGGGTCGGTCGACATCGTCGAGCTGAATCCCTTCCTGGACGAACGCGGTCGGACCGCGCGTACCGCCGTTGAGCTGATCGGCAGCCTATTCGGCCAGCAGATCACCGACCGGCCGACGCCGAGCAATGCCATCGCACCGGGCGAGTGAGGTGAGTGCGGAGCGAGGGTTGCCGCTCAGTGTAGGACTTTGATCCGGCAGGAGTGCGACGTCAGGCAGGTCCGGTCTGCGACGAACCGGCGTTCAGGAGCTGGGACACAGCCGCCACCACTTGCGCCGGCGCGAAGGGCTTTTGCAGCAGGATGCTGTTCGGGACACCGAGCACGGGCCACTTGTCGGCGGCGCCACCCGTCATGTAGACAACGGGAAAATGCGGATCGACTTCCCTGGCCGCTCGCGCGACGTCCCACCCGTCGAGACGTCCCAGCAGGTTGACGTCCGTGACGATAGCTTTGTACGGCATGAGGTCGCCTTTGAGGAGCGTCACGGCTTCCTCGCCCGTTTTCACGGTGGCGATCTGAAAGCCTCCCTCGGCAAGAGCGTCCTCGACGATCGCTTGGATCGCATCGTCGTCCTCGACAACCAAGACGACTGGAGAGTCCGTCACAACCATCACCCCGCTGAACCCATGTGTTATAAAGTGCACACATGGCGATTTGTTCCCCGGAAAAAGCCGAACGGCAAAATCGAAATGCGACAAGGAACATTCTCGCCATTGCCGAATTTTCCCGATGCCCTTCCCCAAGGGTAACCCCGGTGGGCCCCAGCTCAATGCCCCCCACATATCCCCGCGAGCTGGGGCCCCTCTTTCTTTTCCATGTCAGTGAGAGCCGCTCGCTGCTCCGCCTCCCATGATAAAGGCCGCGCCCATTTCGAACACGGCCTTCGTCGCCGTTGGGCCGGCTGGTCTCACCAATGGCGATGGTGCCGATGCCAGTGGTGCCGGACGACCGGATAGGGTCGCGGGTAATAGGCGTAGGCGGGGCGCACCACGCGGCGGTAGCGATAACCGTAGGAGACTGGCGCCGTGTAGTATGTGGTGGTGTAGCCGCCGCCCCAGCGATAGGGCTGATCGTACCCGTAACCATAGGGGCCGCCATAATAACCGGCACGGTAATAGCCCGGCCCGCCGTAGTAACCATAGCCGGGGCCCCAGCCATACGCGGAGGAGGCAAGCCCGCCGATCACTGCGCCGGCGACGAGGCCGCCTGCAATGCCCGGTCCCCAACCTCGCCAATGCGCTTCGGCGGAAGACGTTGTTGCGATCGAGCTCAGTCCGAGAGCGCCGGCCAACATGGCCGACATTGCAATTTTGTTCATCGAGACTCCTTTCACATTACGTTGCATCTGCCCCCGCGATAACGGGAAGTGTCAGCAATGGTTGCTGCTTGTACCGGCGACGAGTTTAGAATCGGGAAAAAGTGGAAATCTTCCGCGTGTTCGGAGTTGGCTAGCGAACAGGTTGGCCGGAGTCGAACATGGTGGACGAAGCCGCTCCGAAGAAGGCCGCGGAGACCGCGTGGACGGTGTATCGGGCGCGGCACCCTGACGTCGATGCCCGCGATAGCCGGCGCTGTTTGTTGGAGCGCCACCTGCACCGGAGATGGGAAGAGCGTGAGAGCGACACCGAGGAGCTTGCGAGCTTCGGGTTAGCCTATCTCTACCGGCTTCCCAGGGACGAATGTTGACGGGCATGAAAATGATCGTGGCGCGCCTGGCCCACGGAAGCACGCGGCCGATCTGGACCCTGCTTGCGATCTCGTTTCTCCTCTCGGCGGCCATCGTGATCGCCTTGCGCATCGTCTTGGGGAACTGGATCGGTCAGCTGGTCGGCTTCGTGCAGATGTAAATGGGAACAAGCGGAACATCCAGGCGTTTTCGGGGGAGCGTCAATTGGGATGCTTGCACACTGGAGGAGACCATCGATGAAGACCACCTTGACCGCAGCTTTGATCGGCAGCGCTTTGTTCTGCGGGGCTGCGTTCGCGCAATCCACTCCGCCCGCCAACAATGCCGCACCGGCGGCAACCGCGCAGCCGGCCGACAAGATGGTGCTGAAGGACAATTGGCGCGCCTCGAAGCTCATGGGCCTCGCCGTCTACAACGAGGCCAACGAGAAGCTCGGTGACATCAACGAGTTGCTCGTCGACAAGAGCGGCAAGATCAACGCGGTGGTGATCGGCGTCGGCGGTTTCCTGGGAATGGGCGAGCATGACATCGCCGTCTCGATGGACAAGCTGAAGTTCGTGGAAGAGCCGGTCCGCACCAGCTCGACCTCGACTACCACGTCGACCACCCCGCGCGAGACAACGACCGGCGCGGCCGCAACCGGTACGACCGCCACGGGCACGACAGCCACCGGCACGACCAACCGCAACACCAACGACTGGACGCCCGACCACGCCGTCATGAGCGGAAACAAGGAGCAGCTGAAGGCGCTGCCGCAGTTCAAATATTCGGACTACAACTGACGGGCGGACGCTCGTCGATAGAAAGGGAGCCTCCCGCCGGAGGCTCCCTTTATTGTAGGGGACTGCAGTCCAGCACCTTGATCCTCCCCGCCGAGTCAAACGCCAACAGCGCACTCATGACACCGTTATTGGTGACATAAGAGATAGCGGTTCCGCGATCGGAAGGATTGAGGTCGTCCAAGCTGCCTGCCGGATACTTTCGGAGGCGATCGACCCAATAGGCACGAAGTGCCTCGCGCCCGGTGATGGTTTGTGCGCCGGAGCAGCCGCAATGCACCACGGCATCTTCGGCATGCAGTTCCATGATCGTTTCGAGATCACCCGCGCGGTAGGCATCGAGCCAGTCGACGGCAACGGCCATCGGGTCAAAAGAGATATTTGTCACGTCTGCCGTCCAACTGATCCAGGTCTGGGAACCAAATCGATTGCTTTTATTTTAGTATCCCACCCGGCCACGGCCATATGCCGAAGGACATAGAGGACCGGGGCCGAGGTAGAGTCGATGTTGGACGCGTCCGCCAGGCAAGGGATACTGAAGCCCATCCGGCTCGTGATCGTCGATCGACAACCGATCGTTCTGCAGGGCCTGAGGTCGGTCCTCGGGGCGCAGCAGGATTTCGACGTCGTCGCGTCGTCCAGCGACGGTACACGCTTCCTCGAGGCCCTGAGGACTTTGACGCCCGATGTCGCGCTGATCGGTGACACCCTGCCCGATTTGAGCGCCCCCGAAATCCTCGCGATCGCAAAGGCCGAGAAGCTCTCCACGCGCCTTGTGTTCTTTACCGGGGCCGACGCCGATTGCGATCTGGGTGAAGCGATCGAGGCTGGTGCCTGCAGCGCCATCTCGAAATATGCCGCTCCTGCCGCCATGCTGCACTCACTGAGGTTGATGGCGAAGAGCGGCGTGTTGCTGGAGTCGCGCGATCTCTCGCCAAAGGCAGACGAGGCCGAGGGCGGCAAGATCGAGAAGATGCTGGAGCTGTTGACGGAAAGGGAGCGTCAAATCGCGCAGCTCGTGTCCGAAGGCATGTCGAACAAGGAGATCGCGCGCAAACTCGACGTGTCCCAAGGGACCGTCAAGGTTCACCTCTACAACATATTTCAGAAGCTCGAGATCACCAACCGAACCGTGCTTGCGACGATCGCATTGTTGCAACGCACCTCGGGCTTCGGCGCGCTCGCGCTGGCCTTTCTGGCGTTCGCAGTTGCAGACGAACTCAAGGCCTCGGAAACGAACCACGTCTCGCCGGGGGACGACGACGCCGGGCACGCGGGCGAACACGCCGTCTATGACGTCTGGAAGAAGGCCATTCTCCAGCGCCTCGTCCTGTCGGACGTCGGTGACACGCATCGCATCAGCGGAAGGGACTTCTTCGCCAAGGCGAGCCAGGCCACGAACCCGGCGGCGGCCATGCAGGCGCTGTGCGCGGCCGAGCAATTCATGGGTTCGCAACCCTGGAAAGGCCTCGGTCCTGGCGGATCGATCACGCCGAGCTTTGCCGCGCTCTTGCTGCAGCCAACCCGTGACGCGGAGTCCGATGGTGACCACTCTCTTTCGTATCATTCGCCGCGGCTCGCGTCCGATGCGATGGTTCAAGGTGGTCATGCCACCTTCGCCGCTCTCGCCGGGGCCTTGATCTACGCACTGAGCGACACGCAGGCCGCCGCGCATGAGCTGGATCAGGCCTCGATCGACGGCCTTCTGGCCGGCATCGGAGACGATGCGACCACAGGCGTCGCCGGGACCACCGATCTTACTGCCAGTCATCGTGAGGACGCGGTCGCAGATCTTCGTTCGCACCATTTCGGCAACGTCGGGCAAGACGCTCACGGTCCAACGGCCGAGGATGCCGAGGGGTATCATCTCCAGAACCCTGTTGGTGCAGTTGCCGATGCGTCAGATCCGGGCGCAGATGGACGCGGCCAACTCATGGGTGACGACGTTCAGCACGTTGCCGGTCGGTCCTCGAACGATTCCACATCCAACTCTTCCGATTCAGTGTGGGATTTCGAGGCAGGGCCGGAACGGCTCAATCTCGCGGCTTTCGGAGCGCTTGCCTTCCTGCACCTGACGGCGGCAGCCAAGTACATTCCGCCACACACGCTCGCCTGGGTCTACGATCCCACGACCAATGAAACGATCGTCTATGTGAATCCGACAGACCGCGTCCTCGAGGTCGGAGACCGCGGCCTCATGGAGATCCATCTGCAGGGGATTGTATCCGTTGCGGAGTCGGATGTCGTTCACCACGCGGGCGGCGCGGTAGTCGCGGACACCCTGGAGCAGCTCGAAGGGGCGCTCATCCCCGCGCTCGCAACCGATGAGTGGGATCCGAGCACCGGCGATAGCGACGGGCGCGAGAACTCGGGTGAAGCGGCTGGAGTCTGGCGCGCTTTGGCTGACGACGGCTTCGGCTTCCGGTTTGCGGAGGCTCGAACCGGGACATCGACGAAGTTCAAGGCCTCTACGAGGGATTCGATGGCGACAACGGAGGAGAGTGCCGGTGGCTCCGGCGTCTCGGCTTACGGATCGACAGTCGCGCCAGGTCATAGTGCAACGATCTCGGTCGTGGAGAAGCTTTCGGCGAACAGTGAGCCGGCGAAGGCGGACACCGCTGCTCCATCGGCACAGCAGAACGGGAAGGTCCCACCAGGCCACGCCACGGCCGACGGTACGAGCCCCGGGAATTCCGGAAACACTTCGGCGCCAGGGCCGTCAAAGGCGACCCCACAATCGACCGAACCTGGCAACGGCAGCGGCAAGGGTGAGCATGAGGCTCCGGCTTCAAAGGGGGCGAGCGGGTCAGCGACAGAGAAGTCGTCCGAGCCGGTGGAGCATGGCAATTCGGGACACGGTCGCCAACCAGACACCGCAAATTCAGCAGCAGCAGACGGGGCCGCGGGCAATGCAGGCAGCGGTCATTCGCATCATGCTTCGGAGCACGGGGCGAAGCACGCCGCAGACGACAAACCAGGCAAGGGCGTTGGCGAGGATGCCGAGCATCCGGCTTCGAAGACGAAGGGGGCAGCAGCAGAGAAGTCGTCAGCGCCGCTGGAGCATGGTAATTCGGGACACGGTCAACACCCGGGCTCTGCAAACGAACCAACAACTGACGGAGCCGCGGAGAGTGCAAGCGGCGGTCACTCCGATCTTCCGTCCGAGCAAGGCGCAGCGAAAGCGGCAGCACAAAGTGGCGGCGATCACGGCAGCGCGGGGCACCGCGGAGGCGAAAGCGCGCAGCAAGGCGCGCATTCGGGTGCGGAAGGATCGGAAGTCGCAAAGCCGGTCGAGGTCGCATCTGCGGGTGGCGCAGATCACGAAGCGGTATTCCGCTTCGACCGCGAGGCAGGTCCTTCCACGTTCGACGCAACGTTCGAGCCCAAGAAGCTTGGTGATCTGCACGTTCCGCCGGCGCAGAACAACCACGCCCAGATGATGGTCGAAACGGCTCTCGACGTCCTGGATGAACCTGCGGCGCAGCACGGCAATCATGGCGGGCATCACGGGCCTGTCGCTCACGATTGGCTAGTTTGAAGCATGCATCCTCCCGAAGCAGGCAGGCGCGACTGCCCGACGTTGGGGAACCGGGCTGACGGAAGCTGGAACCGGAAGGGGCGCCTTTGAATTAACCTGCGATAGGAAACAGCGGATCTTGTGATGACCAGCGGTCGCTTCGCCAACTCCATCTCTACCGCGCTCCGCCATCCCGGCGTGATCGCGCTGATCGTGGCAGGCGTGACGATTGCGGCCATGCTGATCGTCGACCACGGACCCTGGAGCCGCGCCAAGACCCAGCCGGCCCATGTTGCGATGTATGCGACCACGGGCGAAGCAGCCCGGGCCGCGGGCGCCAAAGTGCTTCCGACCAATCCGCAATCGCCGATCGAGCCGGCGCGCCCTAAGACGTCTCCGACCGTCAATCCCGTGACGCCTTAGCTCTTTCAGCTCTTACGGCCGTACTGCCCGCCGCTAGTCTTCGCCAGATGGGCGCGCGTCATCCAAGCACCGACGAGCCGAGCAGGGCGAGTACGGCCAGCGCCATCAGAGCGGTGCCGAGCCAGCCCAGCGCGATCAGCCATGAGCGGGCCCTGAA
>JAEYTQ010000541.1 GCA_023433965.1 Pseudomonadota bacterium
CTCCAGATCGAAGCGGCCGTTGGCGTCGACCGCGAGTTGCGCGTCCCTGCCGATCTCCTTCAGCACCGCCTCGATGCGCCGGCGATCCTCCTCGATATCAGCGCCGCCGATCTTCATCTTGACGACATTATAGCCGCGATCGAGATAGCCGCGCATCTCGCCGCGAAGCATCGAGAGATCCTTGCCGGGATAATAATAGCCGCCGGCGGCGTAGACGAACACGCGCGGATTCGCCTTGACGCCATGACGCTCGGCGAGCAGACGGAACAGCGGTTTTCCCGCGATCTTCGCCACCGCGTCCCACACCGCCATGTCGATGGTGCCGACCGCGACCGAGCGCTCGCCGTGGCCGCCCGGCTTCTCGTTGGTCATCATCGCGGCCCAGACCTTGTCGGGATCGAGATTTTCGCCGGCTGCATTCAGAAGCGACTTCGGATCGGCTTCCGTGATGCGCGCGGCAAAGCGCTCGCGGATCAGGCCGCCCTGCCCGTAGCGGCCGTTGGAGTTGAAGCCATAGCCGACCACGCGCCTGCCGTCGCGCACCGCATCGGTGACGACGGCGACGAGGCTCGTCGTCATCTTCGTGAAGTCGATATAGGCGTTGCGGATCGGCGAGGAGATCGGCTTGGTGATCTCACGGACGTCGACGATGCGGACGGACATGGGGTGGCCCTTCACTTACGCCATTCCGGGGCGATGCGCAGCATCGAACCCGGAATGACAGAGAGCTATTTCTTGTCCCTGAAATACGGCTCGACCGGGCCGTGCACCTTGATGGTCAAGGGATTGCCGTGGCGGTCCTTGGCGTTCCCTGCGGTGACGCGGACCCAGCCTTCGCTGATGCAGTACTCCTCGACATTGGTCTTCTCGATGCCCTTGAAGCGGATGCCGACGTCGCGCGACAGAATGTCCGCGTTGTAATAGGGGCTGTTCGGATCGACCGACAGGCGGTCGGGAAATTCGTCGCTCATGATGGTCTCGCTCACAACAGTGTTTCGATTTTATTCCGCAATCCCTCGGGCCGTGCGGTCGGCGCATAGCGCGCGACGACGCGACCCTGGCGGTCCACTAGGAATTTGGTGAAATTCCATTTGATGGCGGCGCCGAGAAGCCCGGATTGCTGGCGCTTCAGGTACTCGTACAACGGATGCGCCTTCGGCCCGTTGACGTCGATCTTCTCGAACAGCGGAAAGGTGACGTCGTAGTTCGCAGAGCAGAACGCCTGGATCTCGCCCGCCTGCCCCGGCTCCTGCGCGCCGAACTGGTTGCAGGGAAAGCCGAGCACCGAGAAGCCGCGCGGCGACAGATCGCGGTGCAGATCCTCCAGGGCGCGATATTGCGGCGTGAAGCCGCATTTGCTCGCGGTGTTGACGATCAAGAGCACCTGCCCCTCGAAACGCCTCAGGGCAACCTCCTCGCCGGCGAGCGAGGTGGCCTTGAAGTCGTAGATATCAGACATCGCTAGCCCACGGGATCGATCGGCGACGGCGGCACGCCGCCGGCCTCGATCGCCTCGCCCGCGAGCAGGCAGAGGTCCTCGCGATAGCGGCCGGAGACGATGTGCACGCCGACCGGCGCCTTGCCGACCAGACCGGTGGAGACCACGAGGCCCGGCAATCCCATGAAAGGAATCGCAATCTGCGGCAGTTGCGCTTCCCAGACCCGCTTGAAAGACTCCTCGTCCTTGCGGTCGAGATGATCCGGGAACGGCAATTCGCCGGAAACCGGCGTCAGCAGCACGGCATATTTCTCGAAGAACAGCATCCATTCGCGCGTCAGCGTCGCGCGCCGCGTCAATGCCTTGGCGTAGTTCGCCTGGTCCATCGGCGTGACCCTGGCGCGATTGCCGCGCAGGCACGCGAGCGCGCCGGGATCGCCTTCGCGCTCGGCCGCCTCGAGCTGCGCCTCGTAGCCTTCGCCGAGCCACAGCTTGATCTGCCACTCCACCGCTTCCCGCATCGGCGGCGTGTCCTCGATCACGTCGACGATCCAGCCCGCACGCTCCAGCCGCTTGCCGGCATCGCTGACCGCGGCCTTCACCTCCGGCGTGGTGGCAAGGCCGCCCGGATTGAGGCAGAGCGCGGCGCGCTTGTCCCGCGCCGGGCCTTGCAGCGGCACCGGCACGAACCAGGGGTCGCGGATGTCGCGGGCCGACATGGCTTCGAGCGAAATCCTGAGATCGTTGACGGTGCGCGCCAGCGGCCCCGACACCGCCATGATCTGCGGCCCGATCGGGCGTTCCGGCAGCGCCGGATTGAAGGCGGGGATGCGGCCGAGCGTCGGACGCAATCCGTGCACGCCGCAGGCATAGGCGGGATAGCGGATCGAGCCGGCGATGTCGGTGCCGTGGGCGATGTGGCCGATGCCGGCGGCGACCGCCGAACCGGCGCCGCCGGAGGAACCGCCGGGCGTCAGCGAGGCATCGCGCGGGTTCTTGGTATCGCCATGGATCAGATTGGTGGTGAACCAGCGGTAGGAGAACGCCGGGCAATTGGTGCGGCCGAGCAGAATGGCGCCCGATTTCCGGAAATTGGCGACCACCGGATTGTCCTCGCGCGCGATCACGTCGCGCTGGAGCTTCAGGCCGTTAGTGGTGGCAAAGCCTTCCTGGTCGACATTGGCCTTGATGGTCACGGGCACGCCGGCGAGCACGCCGGGGTCCTCGCCCCTGGCGATGGCGGCATCGACGGCGTCGGCCTGCTTGAGCACGTCCTCAGGCCGGTGATCGATCACCGCATTGAGCTGGGGATTGACGGCATCGAGCCGGGCAAGCCCGGCCATGGCGGCCTCCCGGGCGGACACCTTCTTGGATTTGACGAGGGCGGCGAGGTCGGCGGCCGACAGGCGCCAGAGATCTTGCATGGCTTGCTCCGTGTGACCGGCGTCTTTTAGCGCCGGGAACGCCGCAAAGCCATGCGGATTTCGCGGGGGTGAGGGTGTGGTTCACCTCTCCCTAGGGAGAGGTGGGAGCGCATCGAAGATGCGATCCTGGTGAGGGGTTACAACCTCACGAGCGCCTCAGCCCCCTTACCCGGATTGCTTCGCAATCGACCTCTGCCCGACGGGGAGAGGTGGGCACCTTGGCTCCGGCTAGAAATCAATGCCTGGTCGCGGACGGATCCGGCATGTCCAGCAGCGCCTCGGTGAAGGGGAACTCGAGCACGATCTCGCCCTCGTCGTCGGTCACCTCGATCACCGCATCGAGCAGCGCCCGCTGGGCGCCTTCGGACTTCACCACCTCAAGGATCATCTGGCGCGCGACCTCCCAGGCGCGGTCGGGGTTGCGCAGGTCCTCGCCGTCAGGATCCACGATCAATTCGTCGCCGATGCGGGTGTTGAAGAAATATCTGGGCATGCCT
>JAEYTQ010000546.1 GCA_023433965.1 Pseudomonadota bacterium
GCCATAGCCGTAGGGTCGGGAGGCCGCGATCGCGCCCGCGGTGATCGCGCCGGCGGCGAGGCCGAACGCAAGACCTGGGCCGATGCCGCCGCGTCCGCGCGCCTCGGCCGGCGCAGGCGCCGCGACCGCGGTCACACCGACGGCCGCGATGGTGGCCAGAACTGCCAGGGTCTTCTTCATGGTTCTCTCCTTCACGTGTCGCGAAGATAACGAATTGGGCCTGCGATGGTTGCGGACGGGATGGAACCGGGCCAATCAAGAAAAGTCGGGTGAGCGGGAACGAAACGACGAGGCGCGGGTTGGGGTCCCAAGTGCGGGAGCCTCCGCCATCCGGCTAGAGGCAACGGCACGAAGACCCCGCCAGCATCTCCGCGGTGCTGGCGGGGTTTTCAGTTTGATGGGAGCAAATGGCAGCAGACCGGGACGATTGCCAGCGGGGACGACGATCGAGGAGGAAGGTTTGCCGTTATCCGCTTTGCTGGCCCGTATCCGCAAATTGGTTCCCAGGTCCGACAACGAGCATTACGACGAGATCGTCCGCAGCTTCGGTGTCGGCACGCTGCGACCGCCGCCGACGCCGATGAGCGACCGCGAGCTGGCGCAAGCCATCGCCGAGTTCCTGAAGGAGCGGCCGTCCGGCGAGTCCGTGGCGACGCTCGGCCGACGGCTCGATCCCTCCTCTCCGCTGTAAGCCCGCTCGAGAGAGATGAGATTCGGTCAGGCCTCATCGCGCGTTACGCTGCTGTTGATGCATGATCTCTGCGAGAAACCGCCTTCGACATCTTTCAGATCATGCCTGGGGAGCGCAGGGAACGAGGATTGCGCGCGAACGTTGAGTTCTCGTTCACGCAACGAGCGAAGATACCGACATGCCCGCCTGGCTCGAAGTCCTGCTCAATCTGTCCGGCTATGCCGGCTTCGTAGCGCTCGCCTCGCGCGGCGGCGCGTGCTCCCAGCCGCCGGCCGAGAATTGCATCCATAGCGACGCGAGCTAGTTGGCGCGCGCCGCCTGCCCCGCGGTGCGTACCAAGCGGTCGGCCTTGACCGCGACGCGCGTGTCCTGCGCCTGCGGCCGCAGCGAGAAACTGATCGCCACGAAAGCGAGACAGAACAGCGTGCCGACGATTGCGACGCGCCGGTAGGTGTGCCGGTCGCCCTGGTAGAAGGACGGCTTTGAAAAAGGCATCATGGCAAACTGCTTGTCGGCAAAATCGCTTCTTGCTTGTCTTTGCCGGACACCTAGCCCAACCCGCAGCAAGCGCAACACGATTGGGCTCTTAACCTAACCCAATAGGGTTATCGGCTTTCGGGCATTCTATCGTTCGGCGTTATCTATCGTTAGGCCTTGGGCCGCACGCCTTGCGCTCGATCCGCCGCGCCGCATCCGCGCGAAGCCGGCGCTGCCGGCATTTCGACCCGCTTTGTTCCAGCTCCGACTCCCTTTCGTTCGCCAAGAACGAATCGGAGTCACGAACATGAGCGCGGACGAATTCCTAACGATCGATGAAGCCAAGCATTGCCGCGTATCGTCGATGCAGTCAGGCGGCACGCTTCTGCCTGTGCTTCTCCTTCGAGAAGCATTCGAGGATCTGGATGCGGAGCTCTTCGGCGGCGGGGCCCTCCAGCTTCCTGAGCTCGTTCCACAGCCGGATGACTTCGCGCTGCTTCTCGACGGTCATGAATCACCTCCCTGAAGAAGATGATCGATTAGAACAAAAACAGAACAAAAAGTCCAGTCCCACCTCCTCGGGTTTCCAGCTCGGCCCTTGAACCTATCGGGGTGCTGCGCGGACCTATGAAGACTGGGGATTTCAGCGCCCAGTCATACGGCAGCGCCGCCCGACGAACATATTCCGTCACGGCGGCGCTGTTGCTTTTTGGATTTTCAACTTTAAGTTAGGTGCACGGCCGGCGGCCAGGCGCTGAAATCCCAACGCCGCCAGCCGCAAAAACCCCGTGCGCAAGCACGGGGTTTTTCTTTTCGACTAAAGCGCGATGAGATTTGGATGAGCCGTCATTGCGCTTCGGGTTGTTATTTGCGCATGATCCTTCCGGAAAACCGCTTCGCACGTTTCCGGATCGTGGCTTAGACCGCGTCCTTGGCGACCTTCAACGGCGAGGCCTTGACCGATTTGCTGGCGGGCTTGGCCGCAAACTGCATTGGCTCCTTGGTGAAGGGATTGATGCCCATGCGGGCCTCGGTCGCCGGCTTGTTGACGACCGACATCTTCACGAAGCCGGGAATGACGAACTCGCCGGACTCGTTGAGCTCCTTGTAGCCGACGGTCGCCATGTACTCGATCACCGACTTCACGTCGTTCTTCGAAAGCTGCGTGCCCTCGGCAATTGCATCGATCAATTGGGTCTTCGTCATCTTCGCCATGTTCTGAATTCCTTTGAATGGGTGGGCGCGGAGCAATCTGCTGCTGAGGACGGGCCGGACCCGCATGTGCGCGCTGCTGATTCATGCCAGAAGCCATGAATTGCCGGGCTTAGAGCCCATCGAGGCCGAAAACGCAAGCACGCCGTCTCGGGGATTCACGTCTCCCCGTGAC
>JAEYTQ010000547.1 GCA_023433965.1 Pseudomonadota bacterium
GATTGTGCTGCACCGCCTGGAATTTCGAGATTTTCTTCTCGAAGGCGACGCGCTCGTTGGAATAGCGCACGGAAATATCGAGCATGGATTCCAGCGCGCCCGCGATCTGCAGGCTGCGCGCGACGCCACCCATCAGCATCACGGTGGTTTGGTCGAGCCCTTTCGGCGCGGCCTTGAGGGCGAGGGGCTGAACCTTGTCGAGCGTCACGGTGTCGCTGTGGTCGTAGCCGACATTCAGCCCGGCTTCGATCCGCGCCTTGGCCGCGTCGACCAGCGCGATGGAAACGCCGTCCTTGCCATGCGCGAGCACGGCAAAATGCTTCGCGCTCTTCGCGAAAGGCACGCCGCGCGCGCGGCCGGAGAGCGCGCCGTCGGCATCGAGTGTGATGCGGTCCTTCGGCGACGCCGGCAGCACCGTCATCTCGCCCTCGGGCGAGGCGATCTTGGCCTGCGCCAGCAGCCAGCCCGCCAGCATGGTTTCGGCCAGGGGCACCGCGACGGCAAAACGGCCGGCTGCGTTCAGCAACGCAAAACCGTCGGCGAGGCTCGCGCCGGAGCCGCCGAGATCGTCCGGCACCCAGGCCAAGGGCAAGCCGGCTTCGCTCAGCGCCTGCCACAGCGGCGCCTGCCATGTGCCCTTCTTGTCGTTGTTGATGGTTTGCGGATCGGCGAGATCGGCGAAGATCTTCTCCGCAGTCTCGACGACGATATTGTCACTCTCCGCCACAGCGTTCCTCGTGTCTTGCATTGGCGCGTCCGGCTCCGGCGGGCGCGCGATCTCTTCTTGCGCCGGATGATCCGAAAAAGCCATGGCCCTGACAAGCGTTGACCGCAGATCAGCCTGCGGCGTCGGCATGGGGCGCCACCGCCTTGGACTAATTCCGCTTAGCGGAGTTTGCTCGATTTGCAGGGCGCGGCAAACTCGCTAAAGAGGATGCCAGATCAGACACAGGGGAAGGAAAATCCGGATGGCAAAAGACGGCTTGTGCGCAATCGTGACGGGGTCCGCATCCGGACTGGGGGCTGCGACCGCCGAGATTCTCGCTCGCAGCGGAGCGCGGCTGGTCATCAACTACTCGTCGAGCCAGAAGGAGGCCGAGGCGACGGCCGAGCTCTGCCGCAAGGCCGGCGCCGCGGAAGTGCTGGTCGCGCAGGGCGACGTCTCGAAGGATGAGGATTGCCGCAAGATCGTCGCGGCTGCCAGCGGCTGGGGCCGGCTCGACATCCTCGTCAACAATGCCGGCACCACCAAGCACGTCGCTCACGCCGATCTCGACGGATTGTCGGCGGAAGATTTCCAGCGGGTCTATGGCGTCAACACCATCGGCCCGTTCCAGATGGTACGCGCGGCGCGCAGCCTGCTCGAGGCGGGCGCGAAGGCTTCGGGACGGCCATCGGCGGTGGTCAACGTGTCCTCGGTCGCCGGCATCAGCGGCGTCGGCTCGTCGATCGCCTACGCCGCGAGCAAGGGCGCGCTCAACACCATGACGTTGTCGCTGTCGCGTGCACTGGCGCCGCTGATCCGCGTCAACACGGTGTGCCCGGGCTATATCGACACCCCCTGGTTCACCAAGGGCCGCGGCGAGGCCGGCGCCAAGCAGGTGCGCGACAGCGTGGTGGCGAAGGTGCCGCTCAAGGTCGCATCATCTGCGGAAGACATCGCCCAACTCGTCTGCTTCCTGGCGATGCCGGCGTCCAGCAACATGACCGGCGAAGTCGTGCGCATGGATGCAGGGATGCATTTGATTACGTGAGCGCGACATTCTTCGCTGTCATCCCCGCCTGGTGCGCAATTGCGCACGTGGGGCTATGGGTCCCGGATCTGCGCTTCGCTTGTCCGGGACGACAGTGGAGGTTGTGGCCGCAGCGCGCTACCCCTTGATCACGCCGCTCGCCACCAGCCGATTCCAGATGAACAGCACCACCACCGCGCCGATGGTCGCGGTGATGAAGCCGGCGCCCTGGTCGGGGCTGTAATGGCCGATGGCCTGGCCGATCCAGGTGGCGAGAAACGCCCCGGCGATGCCCAGGATGGTCGTGAGGATGAAGCCGCTCGGATTGTTCGGCCCCGGCGACAGCCAGCGCGCGATGAGGCCGGCAATGAAGCCGACCAGGATGATCCAAAACAGGCCGCCCATGCTCATGACAGTGCTCCCCTCTCTTTGAATCGATCAGACCCGATCCGAGAGCTCGTTCTCGGTCGGCAGCCGTCCGTCCGGTGTCAAATGGTCGATCACCTGCGGCAGGTACTGGCTGAGGCCGGAGAGCAGCTCCTCGCGCGACAGTCCGCTCAGGGCGGACAGGCTGTCGATCTGGTCGGCGCCGAGCGCGCTGGCGAGATCGCCCGGCGCAATCGGCTTGTTCTCGCCCTTGCCGACCCAGGAATTGGCGGCGTCGCCGTGACCGCTCTGCTGCAGCTGGTTGAGGAGATCGCCGAGCCCGCCGCTCAGGATGCTGCCGGCCGCACCGCCGGCAACCAGGCCGCCGAGGCCGCCTTTGAGCATGTCGCTCAGACTGCCGCCCTGACCTGCGTTCACCGGCGGAGGCGCGGGTGCCGGCGACGGCTGGGGCGCCGAGCCGGACTGGTTGCCGGTAAAATGCTTGAATGCCTTCCAGGCGAGCAGGCCGAGCAGCGCCATGGTCATCGGCGACATGCCGCCGGAGGACTTCTCGGAGCTCGGTGTGCTCGGGCCGCGCGGGCCGTTCTGCATGCCGTTGAGGACGTCGAGTAGACCCATGGTGCTCTCCTTTGCCGTCTCGTTCGGCGAGCGCTCGCCGCTGACTGCCCCCGGGGCGAAAACATATGGGGCACGCATGACCGTTACAAGTCGGATGCGCCGCGATTGGTTGTCGGCCTCGCCTCTGCTATCGAAGGCCGGTCATTCAGGGAGCAAGAGCAGTGGTTGCGGATCGACCGATCGTGGTGGCCGGCGCCGGCGCCATCGGCTGTTTCGTCGGCGGCATGCTGGCGGCCAGCGGCCGCCGCGTCGCGCTCCTGGTGCGGCCGCGGGTGAAGACCGAGATCGAGCGGTTCGGCCTGCGTCTGACCGATTTCGACGGTTCGGAGAAGAAGCTCGACGCGGGTCAATTGGCGCTGTCGGAGGATCCCTCGATCTTTCACAGCGCCGGCATCGTGCTGGTGACGGTGAAGAGCGCCGACACCGCCGCCGTCGCCGAGCAGATCGCGCAGCATGCGCCTGAGGACGCCGTCATCGTCTCGCTTCAGAACGGCGTCGGTAACGTCGCGGTGCTGCGCGAGCGGCTCGGAGGTCGCCGCGTGCTGGCCGGCATGGTGCCGTTCAACGTGATCGCGATGGGCGAGGGCCGCTTCCACCGCTCCACCTCCGGCGACATTCATATGGGGGAGGATGCGGAGAACACGGCCGGCAAGCTCTCGGTCGCCGGCCTCACGATGCGCGCGAGCGGCGACATCACCGGCGTGCAATGGGGCAAGCTGATCATCAACCTGAACAACGCGCTCAGCGCGCTGTC
>JAEYTQ010000567.1 GCA_023433965.1 Pseudomonadota bacterium
GCTGCGATTGCATCGGCCTCGCGCAGCGCAGGTGAGAATGCCGAGACGGCGCAGCTGATCCGCCTCGGCTTGAAGGAATTGGCGAAGTGAGCGATCCCAAGGCCAGCCGCGTGGTCTCGCCCGAGCGCCGCAGCGACGATGTCGGCGACACCGCCCTGCGTCCGCAATCGCTGTCCGATTTCGTCGGCCAGGCGCAGGCGCGCAAGAACCTCTCGATCTTCATCGAGGCGGCGCGCAAGCGCGGCGAGGCGCTGGATCATGTGCTGTTCGTCGGCCCGCCCGGCCTCGGCAAGACCACGCTCGCGCAGATCGTGGCCAAGGAGCTCGGCGTCGGGTTTCGCGCGACGTCGGGCCCTGTTATCGCCAAGGCCGGCGATCTCGCAGCGCTCCTCACCAATCTCGAAGAGCGCGACGTGCTGTTCATCGACGAGATCCATCGCCTCAGCCCTGCGGTGGAAGAGGTGCTCTATCCCGCGATGGAGGACTTTCAACTCGACCTCATCATCGGCGAGGGACCTGCGGCGCGCTCGGTGAAGATCGAGCTGTCGAAATTCACCCTGGTCGGCGCCACCACGCGCGCCGGCCTGCTCACTAATCCATTGCGCGACCGCTTCGGCATTCCGGTGCGGCTGAACTTCTACACGATCGAGGAGCTCGAAAGCATCGTCAGCCGCGGCGCCCGCGTGCTCAATGTCGGCATGAGCGCCGACGGCGCCAACGAGATCGCGCGCCGGGCCCGCGGCACGCCGCGCAACGCCGGCCGCCTGCTCCGACGCGTGCGCGATTTCGCCTCGGCGGCCGATGCCGACAAGATCGATCGTGCGATCGCCGACCACGCGCTGAGCGCGCTCGAAGTCGATGCGGCGGGGCTGGACGCCATGGATCGCCGCTATCTCACGACCATCGCGCTCAACTATGGCGGCGGCCCGGTCGGCGTCGAGACGATGGCCGCCGCGTTGTCGGAGCCGCGCGATGCCATCGAGGACATCATCGAGCCCTATCTGATCCAGTGCGGCTATCTCCAGCGCACCCCGCGCGGCCGGCTGCTGACGTCGCACGCCTTCCGCCATCTCGGTCTTGCCGAACCGAACCGTGATCCGGCCCAGTTCGGCCTGTTCGGCACGGACCAGGCCGACGACGACTGACCCTCGCAAGCGGTGAACCCACAGCTTCAGTCTCATCACTAATCCGAACGTGCGGCGAACGGCGTCGCCGTCTACGAACGGATTGGGAGTTGGAAGAATGGCGTCGACGGACGACACCGGACTGCTCGAGGTCATCGCCGCCGCACCGCAGCTGCAAACGCCTGATCAGACCGAGGCGTTCCTGGACCCCATGCCGGTCGGTGAACTGGCGTCGATGTGGTGCGCGCTTCAGCGCGTCAGCCGGCGCGACCAGGTCGGCAGCGTCTGGGCCCTGAAACTCTATTTCGATCATCTGCCGCACCGCCGGCCGCAACAGGCGCTCGATCTGGTGCTGGAGGTGCTGAGGACCGAGGCCGACAAGCCGAGCGTGATGCAGCTCAACGACAAGTTCCTGCTGTCGCTGCTCTATGCGCATGGCGCGGAGGTGATCGGGCGCATCGAGCACGAGGCCGGGCACAATGACCGGCTGCGTTGGCTGCTCGGCGGCGTGCACGTCGATCCCGATGATCCCCTGATGTCGCGTCTTGCCGCATGTGCCGACAGCAAGGCCTGGCAGGCCGACCACCTGGCCCAGCGCACGCCGCGCGAGCCGCTCGATTGCGCCAGCCTATCGACTGCGGCGCTTGCCCGCGCCTGGGTCGAGCAATATTCCAAGTCCGATCGCGACCAGGACGACAATCTGTTCGCGATCATGGATTTCGAGCGCGACCTGCGCGAGGACGACCCTGACAGGATGATCGACCTGATCCTGGAGATCCTGAAGATCGAGGCCAATCCCGTACTGTTGTCGCTGCTGGCCGCCGGACCCCTCGAAGACGTGATCAACGCCGCCGCGATCGACCGCATCGAGCGCGAGGCGCGTGTCAATGAACGTTTTCGCGATCTGCTCGGCGGCGTCTGGTACTATCGCGCGCCCGACGAATTGAAGGCGCGGCTGGATGCGCTGATCGGCGAGAGCCGTTGGTAATTTTCGTGCAAGTCTCTGCACGAAGGATGCAGACGGCCTGCACGGGCGCACCCCAATTCCGCTCCAATCGGACCGCATCAGAAGGCTGTATTGCCATCGGGCCTCCATGATCACGCGCCGTCACTTCATCCGTTCCATCGGCAGCCTGTCCGCCCTCGGCGTCTCGACCGCGGCGTATGGCGTCGGCATCGAGCCGGTGCTGCGGCTCCGCGTCACCCGGTATCATCCGAAGCCGCGGCAGTGGCCGGCGGATTTTCCGCTGAAGATCGCCGCCATCGCCGACCTCCATGCTTGCGATCCCTGGATGTCCCTCGAGCGGATCGAGGCCATCGTCGACCGCACCAACGCGCTCAACGCCGACCTCATCGTGCTGCTCGGCGACTATGTCGCGGGTCTGCATCAGGTCAGGCGCATCATTCCGTCGAGCGAATGGGCCAGGGTTCTGGCGCGCCTCAAGGCACCGCTCGGGGTCCATGCCGTCATGGGCAACCACGATTATTGGGATGACAGGACGGTGCAGCGGACCGGGCAGGGGCCGAGCATCGCGCATCGTGCGCTGGAAGCGGCCGGCATCCCCGTCTACGAGAACGATGCCGTGCGCCTCACCAAGGACGGCCGTCCGTTCTGGCTCGCCGGCCTTGGCGACCAGCTCGCCTTCCTTCCGGCGCGCCGGTTTCGCAGCATGGCGCGCTTCGGTGCCGACGATCTCGGCGCGACGCTCGCCAAGGTCACGGACGATGCGCCCATCATCCTGCTCGCCCATGAGCCCCACATCGCGCCGCGCGTGCCGGCGCGTGTGGCGCTGCAACTGTCCGGCCACACCCATGGCGGCCAGGTTCGCCTGCTTGGCTGGTCGCCCGCGGTGCCGCCGCAGCATGGCCTCCAGCTCGCCTATGGTCATGTCAGGCTGAAATGCGACGTCATCATCTCCGGCGGACTCGGCTGCAGCATCATGCCGCTCCGCGTCGGGGTGCCGCCGGAGATCGTGGAGGTGACGCTGGGGCGCGGGCCTCTGGTGGCGTAACCCATGCTTGCGCGGCCCGCGATTTTTGCGCAGAACGGGCCAGTTACCGACAAGCGAAGAGGCTCGCGACGTGACTGCCCATCTCGACGGCGAGATCCGCGACGGCCGCCACCATATGCAGGTCCGCGTCTACTACGAAGACACGGATTTCTCCGGCATCGTCTATCATGCCAACTATCTGCGCTACATGGAGCGCGGCCGCACCAATCATCTCAGGCTGATGGGCGCCGAGCAGCAGGCGCTGTTCGAGCAGACCGAGACGGAGGGTGCGGGCTTCGCCTTCGTGGTGCGCTCGATGCATCTGGATTTCCTCAAGCCCGCGCGGATGGACGACGTGCTCGACGTCGTGACCTGGCCGGTCGCGGTGAAGGGGGCTTCCATCGTGCTGGCGCAGGAGGTCCGGCGCAGCGCCGACGTGCTGGTGAAAGCCGAGGTGCGCGTCGCCTTCATCAGCGGCGGCCGCGCCCAGCCGATCCCGAAATCGATCCGCACGCTGATGAAGGCCGATCTGATTTCGTGATCGCCCGATTTGCGCTGGCCTATCGACTCCGCCGATTGCGGCGATACATTTGCGGCTCCGATCAACCGATGAGGCCATCATGTCGCGCCCGCCGCTTCCGCCCTTCACGAGAGAGACTGCTGCGCAAAAGGCGCGCATGGCTGAGGATGCCTGGAATTCACGCGATCCGGTGCGTGTCTCGCTCGCCTATACCGAGGACAGCCGCTGGCGCAATCGTTCGGAGGTGTTTCAGGGCCGCGAGGCCATCGTCGCCTTCCTCACCCGCAAATGGGAAAAGGAGCAGGACTACCGCCTGATCAAGGACCTCTGGGCGTTCGACGGCAACCGCATCGCCGTGCGCTTCCAGTACGAATGGCATGATGCAAGCGGCCAGTGGTATCGCTCCTACGGTAACGAGCAGTGGGAGTTCGACGAGCACGGCCTGATGAAGCGCCGCGAAGCCTCGATCAACGATATCGCGATCGCCGAAAAGGATCGGCGGTTTCACTGGCCTGCGCCCGGGCCAAGGCCGGCCGATGTGCCGGGGCTAGGAACGGATCCGTTCTCAGCCGCGCAAGCAACTGTCGATCCTCATGGTGAAGAGCCGCGCAGCGGCGTCTCGAACCATGCAGGCCCCGCTGCTGCATCCGGGCCTTCATCCTTCGAGACGCCCGCCTTTGGCGGGCCCTCAGGATGAGGAGATAAATCTGCGCGCCAAGAACCGCGTGATCGCGCCGCCGAGCTTCGCGCTGTCCAGCGGCTGCGCGAGAGACTGCCTCGCCGTGGCAACGACCTCCTCCGGCGCGTTGCCGTCGCGCAGTTCGCAGCACACCTGCGCGAACGCGACGTCGAACTCCGGATGAGGCTGGACGGTCAGCGTCGTGCCGTTGGCGTAGAGCAGGCCGGCATGCGGGGTGAAGTCGGACGAGAGGATCGTCAGCGCCTCGCTCGGCGGGTCAATCACCTGGTCCTGATGCGAGCAGGGAATGGCGATCGCCTCGCCGTCCACCACGCCGTTCTCCGGCAGCACCCGATAGACATGCCGGCCGATGCCCCAGCCCTTCTCCGATTTGTGCACCGTGCCGCCGAGCGCCTGCGCGATCAGCTGGTGGCCGAAGCAGACGCCGACCATCGGCGTCTTGCTGGTGTAGGCTTTGCGGACGAAGTCCTCCAGCACCGCAATCCAGTCGAGTCCGTCATAGACGCCCGCGGCGGCGCCCGTGATCAGCACAGCTTCGAGCTCGCCGGGATGGGGAAGCGCGTCACCGTTGGGGATGCTGACCACGTCGACCGTGGCCGTGGGGTCCTCGGTGCGGATCATGCGCGCGAACATGTCCGGAAACGAGCCATGGCGCTCGCGATGCTCTCGAGGAACGAGCCCGGTCTCGATGATCGTGATGCGTGCCATGTGTTACCGGCGGAGGCGACAGAGTACGGCGGGACCATAGCAGTCCAGGTCAACCCGGCGCAAAATCCCGTGCAGGCTCGTCCTCGAACTCCGCCAGCGCCTTGCGCATGGTCTCGACCAGGTCCAGCGCCACGGGCGACGGGCTGCGTTGCGCCGGAAAGACCGCGGAGAATTCGAAGTCGATGCGCGGAAGGAAGCGCCGCACCACGACGCCGCGCGTTACAAATTCCTGCGCAGTGAAGGGATCGCAGA
>JAEYTQ010000583.1 GCA_023433965.1 Pseudomonadota bacterium
CGGCAATGGCGTCGCCCACCGTGGCTTGGGTACCGACGACGGCTTTGCGCCAGGATTTCATGGCAATGTGCCTCGTATGCGCCGGATGTCGGGGGTCGGCCCACGGCTGAGCCTGCTATATCGCGGCTGCGAGAGGCGCCGTCAACCCCGCCCAGGGCCCCCGCGTTCCTCTTGTTAATTCTCACGTTTTTCGGCCAGGTCCGGGGGTTTGAAGTGCCATGGAGTGGTCGCTATGATCGGCGCGCATGAAGGGAATCGCGATTGACGACCTTATCATTATCGGCGGCGAGCACGCCTTCATGGTCTATGAAGCCGCCCTCCTGTCGGGCCAGTTCAGCGTCGTCGGTTTTCTCGATCGCCAGCCCGGACCTTGGGCGATGCACGCTATTTCGGAACCGATGATGTTGCGCCGAGCTTTCCGGAGCACCTTCGTGGTCGGGATCGGAACGATGCAGGCAAGGCCTGCGCGCCGGCAGTTGATCGGCCGGCTGGTTCTGAAGCGCTGGGCATCAATCATTCATCCGCGAGCGTTCGTCTCGCCGTCGGCAACGATCGGTCCGGGCAGTGTCGTCATGCCGGGCGCGATCGTCAATGCGCGAAGCATGATCGGCCATCACTGCATCATCAATTCCGGCGCGGCCGTCGAGCAAGATGTGCGCGTCGGGTTGCGCGGCGTTCCTGCAAAGCCCCGCCGTTAAACCGGATCGTCCGGTTCGAGCGCCCGCGGCGCCGCCGTTCCAATCAGGGACCAATAGTCGATCGGAGGCCGGCCTGCGCCAGGCCGTTTGGCGGTGACGTCGGCCGGACCGATGATTTCGCCAACCTTCAGCGCGCGCGCCGCAACGATGCTTTTGCGCGCCACCGGGACATTCCCGATCTCGGACTCTTTCGGCGTCTTCACGCCGTCGCCGAGCGCGGCTTCGACGTTGCGGATGGCGCTGACCATGCGCTTGAAGTCGCTTGGCTCCAGCGAGGCCGCGTGATCGGGGCCTTGCGCATTGCGATCGAGCGTCAGGTGTTTTTCGATGATCGTGGCGCCGAGCGCGACGGCGGCAACCGACACCTCGAAACCACCGGTGTGATCGGAATAACCGACGGGAAGCTGGAACGCCGACCGCATCGTCGCCATCGCAGCGAGGTTCACGTCACGAATCGGGCAGGGATAGTCGGTCGTGCAATGGAGCAGGGTGACGTGACGTGCGAGCGCCGTGCGAGCCGCCGGATCGCGCCACGCCGCGCGGAAGGCGGCAATGCCCGGGGAGGCGCTGGATCGGCCGTAGCCGTGCGCGAGCACCCCGAGCGCCTCTTCGATCTCTCCGAGCGTTGCCATGCCCGTAGACAGGATCAGCCTCGCACCGGCGCGCGCCGCCGCGTGCAGCAGCGGGGCATTGGTGAGATCGCCCGATCCGATCTTGATGCGTGGCAGTTCAAGCGACAGCAGGAAGGCGAGCGAAGCGTCGTCGAACGGTGTCGACAGAAACGCGATGCCGCGCTCCTCGGCACGCGCGATGAGAGTGTGATGCGTAGCCTGCGGCAGCTCGAGGCGTTCCAGCATGGCCAGCTGGCTCTCGCCGGCATCCGTGGTGCGCTGCTGATACGCAGCCTTCTTCGCCGTGCCGCTCGCCAACGCCTTGGCGTTGAAGGTTTGGAACTTGACGATGTCGGCACCGGCATCGGCGGCTGCATCGACCAAGGCCAGTGCCTTCTCCAGGTTGCCGTCGTGATTGACGCCGGCTTCCGCGATGATCAGCGTGTGGGTCGTCATGGCGGCGCTCCAGTCGCGGGAGGTTCATGGAAGCCCTTTTTCAGGAGTAGCCCGAAGTCCGGGATACCGGCAATAATCGCGGCGAAACGCCGGCTGGATTCGCCGTCCCCATAAGGATTGACGGTGTCCTTGCGGCCGCGCTGAAGCGCTTGCGAGATCGCGGCACCGATCGCCCCACGTTCGGGCGCGGCGTGAAACACCGAGTCTGCGCGCTCCCGTCCTTTCTGACGGTCGCCGATATCCACGGTGGGAACGCCGAAGGAGGGGGCTTCGAGCAGGCCACTCGAGGAGTTGCCGATCACCACGTCCACTTGGTTCATCAGGCTGAGATAGCGGAGCTGCCCGAGCGAGGCGATCGCGACGGTGTTTGGACGGCTTGCCGCGAAGGCCTTGGTCCGATCGTTCAGCGCGCGCCCCTCCGCATCTGCATTGGCGAGCGTGAAGATCAGGCGGAAGGCAGGATCGAGCGTCGACAAGGCGGCGAACAGCTCATCCAGCTCGGCCAGCGATCGTCCGGCCTCGACCGTCACCGGATGGAACGTCGCGAGCGCATTGCGTTCGCCCAGCGGCATCCCGATCGCGCTGCCGATGTCGTCGCGGCTCATCAGATCGAGATGTTTGATGGCGTCAATGCCGACCGAGCCGATGGTATGGATACGGGATGGGTGCTCACCCAGCTGCATCAACCGCCGCGTGGAGCCCTGGTTGCTGGTGAAATGCAGATGCGACATCTTGCTGATGGCGTGGCGGACGGATTCGTCGACCGCACCTTCGGTGACGTCGCCCCCGAACAGATGTGCCATCGGCAGCCGCATGAACATCGCGGCCTGCGCGGCCGCGAACATCTCGAAGCGGTCGCCGAGCACGACGACGAGATCCGGCTGCAGCCGCGTGAAAGCGTCGGCAAAGCCGATCACCCCGAGCCCGACCGATTTGGCGACGCCCGCGCCGGTGTCGCTGGCGAGCAGCGTTTCGATGCGCTCGTCGACCTCAAACCCTTCCTCGCGGATGGTGGTGAAGGTGTAGCCGAACTCGGGCGCGAGATGCATGCCGGTGGCGATGAGCTGCAGGGTCAGGCCGGGCCTCTCGCGGATCTCGCGCATCGGCCGGACCAGCAGTCCGAAATCGGCCCGGCTGCCGGTGACGAAGCAGATCTTTCGCGGCGCGCTATTCATCGCGGGCCCTGATGCTGGCGCTGCTCGGCAGGTTGATCAGGCGGCGCTCGATCGACTCGGCGGTAGCGAGATCGCCGCGCGGGCTCTGCGCGAACATCGGCAGACGGTGCATCAAGGTCCAGGCCGGGCGTGCGCCGAAGCCGGCTTCGTTCAGCGCCGTGAGCACGTCGTCGCGCCGTTCGGCATAAGCCTCGTCGAGCAGGACCGCGTTCAGCCAGTAATTGCTCGTGGTGCCCTCGGGCTCGCGCGAGAAGCGAACGCCGGGCACGTCCGCAAAGACGCGTTCATAGGCCGCAGCCAGCCGGCGCTTGCTCGCCAGGAAGCCGTCGAGCTGCTCGAGCTGCGCACAGCCGAGCGCGGCGTTCAAATTGGGCAGGCGGTAGTTGAAGCCGATCTCGTCGTGCACGAAGGCCCATTTGTGCGGGAGCTTCGCGGTCGTGGTGAGATGCTTGGCGCGGCGTCCCAGTTCCTCGTCATTGGTGAGGATGGCGCCGCCGCCGCCGGTGGTGACGATCTTGTTGCCGTTGAAGCTCAGCGCCGCGAGTCGCGCCTGCGATCCGACGGCGTGGCCCTTGTACGTCGAGCCGAGCGATTCCGCGGCATCCTCCACCAGTGCAATGCCCCAGTCGTGCGCGACAGCTGCGATCTCGTCGAGTGCGACGGGATGTCCGAACGTGTGCATCGGCGAGATCGCCGCGATGCGGCGTCCGGTCTCGCGATTGATCGTGCCTCTTGTGGTCCGCTCCGCGATCGTTCCGAGGCGCACCGCGAGGGCGCCGGCATCCATGCCGAGCGTGGCAAGCGAGCTGTCGACGAAATGCGGCGTTGCGCCGCAATAGGCGATCGCGTTCGTCGTCGCGATGAAGGTCAGCGCTGGCGAGATGACCTCGTCGCCGGGCTCGACGCCGGCGAGCCTGAAGCAGGCATGCAACGCGGCCGTACCGTTGACGACGGCGACCGCGCGTTTTGCGCCAGTGACCTCCTCCAGCATGCGCTCGAACCGATCGACGAAGGGGCCGACCGACGAAACGAAGGTGCTCTTGATGCACTCTTCGAGGTAGGCAATCTCGTTGCCGGCGAACACCGGCTCGTGCAGGCCAAGGACGCCGTTCGGCGTTCCCACCGCGCGCCGCACGGCGTCGACGATCGTCTCCGGCTTGAGGTCCGAGCTGGTCACGGCGCTGCCCACCATCGTCTCAGACATTGTAGACATCGGCCTTGTAGCGGTTGAGGTTTGCGGGATCGGTGAACCAGTCGACGGTCCTCACCATGCCGCGGCGCATGCCCTCGACACCGCCGAATTCGGGGCTCCAGCCAAGCTGCTGGCGTGCCTTGGAATTGTCGGCCCAAAGCCGCTCGACCTCGCTGTTCGCGGGACGCAGGCGCGCCTCGTCGGTTTCGATCTCGATCGTAGTCCCCATCACATCGGCGATCATCTCGACGGTCGCACCGACCGAGATCTCGAAGCCGCTGCCGAGATTGATGGTCTGGCCGACGCATTGCTCGGCCGGCGCGGTGAGGCCTGCGATGAGGCCGCGCGCAGTGTCGGTGACGAAGGAGAAGTCGCGGGTCGGGCTGACGGCGCCGAGACGGATCTTGCGCTTGCCGGTCGCGATCTGGCTGATGATGGTGGGAATCACCGCGCGCGCCGACTGGCGCGGACCGAACGTGTTGAACGGACGGATCACGACCACCGGCATGTCGAACGAGGCGTGGAACGACAGCGCCATCTGGTCCGATGCGATCTTCGAGGCGGAGTAGGGCGATTGGCCGACCAGCGGATGGTTCTCCTTGATCGGAACGCTCTGCGCCGTGCCGTAGACCTCGCTGGTCGAGGTCTGCACGAAGCGCCGCACGCCGGCCATCCGCGCGGCCTGGAGCACGTTCACGGTGCCCTTCACGTTGGTGTCGACATAGGAGTCGGGCGCGACGTAGGAGAAGGGGATCGCGATCAGCGCCGCCAGATGCAGCACGTCGGTGCACCCGGCGGCCGTCTGGATCATGAAATGCGGATCACGGACGTCGCCGGCGACGACTTCCACGGACTTCATGATGTCGGCGGGAACCGTGTCCAGCCAGCCCCAGGAGTTGAAAGAGTTGTAATAGACGATCGCCTTGACGCGGGCCCCGGCCCTCACAAGCTCCTCGACGACATGCGAACCGATGAAGCCGTCGCTGCCGGTAACGAGGACGCGGGCGTCCCTCAGATCTGCCATGCCGGTCCCCGAAAGGCGATTAAGCCAGTGTTCGCAAGAAGATGGCGCTATAGCACACTGGCGGTTGCGCGCAACAGAGCAGCGCCTGATAGCTGTCAAATGCCGAGGGATGCAGCGGTTTTTCTGGCGTATCTAGGGATGGCCGGCAGCAATGAGGCGCTCTCTCACGAACGTCTCCAGATTGCCGCCCTCGAACAAATGGCCAGGAAGGCCAGCGGCCCGGGCTGCCTCGATGTCGCTCGGCTTGTCTCCGATCACCATGCTGCGCGTCATGTCGACCGGAAAACGCCGCGCAAGGTCGTTGATCATGCCCGGCGCCGGCTTGCGTCGGTCGCTGATGCGGCAATAGCGGGCGACGGTTCCGTCGGGGTGATCGGGGCAATACTCGAATGCATCCATATGCGCCCCGATCAGCGCCATCTGGTCCGCCATCCAGCGATGCAGCGCGACCACGTGATGCTCATCGTAGTAGCCGCGTGCGACGCCGGATTGGTTGGTGATGACGAAAGCGAAGTAGCCGGCGTCGTTGACCGCCTTCACCGCCTCGCGCGCGCCCTCGATCCATTCGAGCTTATGCGTCTCGAAGGTGTATCCCGAATCATGGTTGAGCACGCCGTCGCGATCGAAAAACACCGCCGGCCGCCGCAGCTTGTCCCGCAATTCGCGGTCGGCGCGCGCGAAATCATCGGGGATGCCGATGTCGATGAAGTAGCCGCGATAGGCCGTTCCGCGCAGCGCGCCGGACTTGGCAAGGCGGGGAAATACATCCTGCTCGAGTGAGGCGGGGAGGGTGTCGATATCGTGGAGAACGGATTTGTCGACGACATAGATGCCGGCATTGACCGGTCCGGTCGCCCCCGTACCCGGTGCGATGAAGTCGCGAACCATATCGCCATCGAGGACAACGCGCCCATAGCGATCCCCGACGACGCCGTCGCGCAACGCCATGTGGACGCGCCCGCCACGCGCGCGGGCGATGAGATCGAGCAGGTTGAAGTCGAACAGGGAATCTCCGTTGAGGAGGAGGAAGCGGTCGTGCAGCAGGCCCCGCGCATGCACGAGCGCACCGCCGGTGCCGAGCGGCTCGGTCTCGCGCGACACCAAGATCTTTCCCCGGCCGCTGGCCGTGCCGGCATAATGGCTCTCGACGATGTCGGCCTTGTGACCGGCGAGCAGCAGGATCTCATCGAAGACGTGATAGCGGGCGAGCTCATCGATCAGCGTGTCGAGAAACGGCCGGCCGCCGATCTCGAGCATCGGTTTCGGCACTGATTTGGTGCGTTCGCCAAGGCGGGTGCCGAGCCCGCCGACGAGGATGACGGCCTGCCTCAGCATGACAATCTAGCTCTGGTCGTATCCGTCGAAGGGGAACAGCACAAATTCTGTCTCAATGCTCTGGCCGCCCGGCCAACGGAACTGGCGCGGCCCGACTTCTCCTGGCCTGGGTCGGCCCCGGAACAAGCCTGGAAGAAGTAACGCCCTGACCGGCGTCCTATACCATAGCGTGCAAAATCACGCTGCGCGCCATCACGGGGCGGTATACAGTGGTCGTACTTAGCAGCGGCCGGAAGCAACGAGCAAGGGAAAACTCCTGAGCCGTGGGTCGCCGAAGCCGCCGGCCAAACTCCACCATTGCCGACCGGAGAGTGCTTGGCTTTGGGGCAATTGATGGACTGTGGATCGCCCAGTATGATGCCTGCGAGGGCGCCACATCGGCATTCTGGAATTCCCATTCATATCCTGTCCGGGACGAGAGTACATGCCGATGGTTGAGCGTACGCCGCAGGCTTCGGGTCTTTCCCGGCTGGCAGAGTGGACAGACGTCGCTATCCGGACGGTACGGAGGCATTGGGTTCTTTCGCTCGCGATCGGCGCGATGCTGTTGGTTGCTCTGGGGTCACTGGGAATCGGCCGAAAGGTGGAGTCCTGGACTGCGACCGCGACGGTTGCAATCGGTACGATGCCCAGCGTCGAAGGCATCCTCGGACAGTCTGGCCCGCCCGTCGAGCGCCTCGAGAGTGCCCGCGATCTGGTGGTCAGGATCGGAGATATCCAGTTTCAAGACAATGTTCTGGCCGATGCTCGGAAAGCGCTCCACGATCCACGCGGAGCGTTTGCCGGCGCCTCCTTGCGGGGGATCGTCATGGACGATACCGCCATCCGTCTGGAGGCGAGTTCCGCCTCCAGGGAGGAAGCGCTGACCCTGCTTCAACAAGCCGTCCTTGCGATCCAGGCTGCTCATCAGAAACTGTTCGAGCCGAGAATGGATTTGTTGCGTTCGGTTCGCGCTAGTCTACAAGATGCAAGGAACCGCCTGAGTGATTCCCTCGAGAAGGGCGACGTGTACGTGACCCCGTCCCGGCCGGATGGAACGCCTGCCGGCCCTACACTGATGGCGAGCCCGCGCGGTTCAGTCGATGGTATTCTCAATGTCGATACACGCATCGCGTTACTGGCCTACAGCGAGCGCACCGCGAGGATGACGGGTCTGCAGAATGGATCGCTTCCTGCGACGCAGGGTCCAAGGGAGGTCAATCTCGTGCAAAGGGCCGTCCTCGCGGGGCTAGGCATAGTTCTCTTCATTGGTCTTTTGACTTTCCTCCTGAAACGATCCGCCCGGGTCGGATAGAAGCGCAATGGCCCTTCTTGCCGGAGTGTCCATACTTCTTTTCATTGTTTGGCTGGGGCTCTTCAGGCCGACGATCTTCGTTTGCCTCGCCTTTCTGCTATTTACCTTCGCATGGCGGACGGTGTCGTCGTTGTATATCGACGTTGCGGGGCCGGTCTTTTCGTCCCAGCTTCAGATGTTCATTGGTCCCGGCATCATGACGGTGTTCCAATCGACCGCATACTTCCTGACGCTTCTTCCCTTTCTGTGGGTCTTCAATGCGCACGCGCTGGATGATTGGGCGCGGGCCGCTCCCACTCCCGAACTGACTGCGAGCCGAACCCAACTGACGCTTTCGGACGTCACGTTCTACGCATCCGTGCTCTTCTTGATCCTACTGTTCGGCGCCCTGGTCCACGGCGGCGTCATTCCACTGTTCGCCAAGATCGAACGCTGGACGTTCAACGAGCAGGCCAACATCCTCCATCGCTTCGTGATCGAGCGCGGCGACATGATCTGCTTCTGGTGGGGAACTATGTTCGCCGCGGAACGGCTGCGAGGCCAGAGATATGATTACCGTTTCGTCGGCCTGCTCGCCGCCATGATCTTTTACATGTTCCTCGTTGGCGGGCGATTCTCGCCCTTCTACCGGTACTCTGCATTCTTCGTCATACCCTTCTCGGCCGTTCTGCTGGTGCAGGCGCGTACCCTCGAAGCCGGAAGTTTGTTCAGCTTGATGCCCCGCATCGTGGATCGGCGCATGATGCTCGCGGGCGCCGGCGTCACGGCTGCGACGGTTGCGATGATCGCATTCGCACTCTATTGGAATTTGACCAAGGTCAGAGGGTTCGAGGACGAGGCCGCACGCGGAGCGTTCGTGGAGCGCGTTCTCGTGCAGCCGTCGGAGATCGGATGGGCATCCTACCAGCGCGTTCTGGTCAACGGAGTTTGGGATGCACGCCATGCCTTCGATGCCCTGTTCGAGCGCCCCATCGTTGCCGGGCGCAACACGACGCCGCAGTTCCTGATGTCAGCGACGATCGGCGAGCCTCGGACGACGGAGCACATTACGGGTGGCTTTCAATTCGCTGGCGGATTTCCGGAGATATACTTCGAGCTGTTCGGTCCGTATTTGAGCTGGTTGTTTCTGCTGGGAGCCGCCTGGCTCGCCGCTCTCATCTCCGCGGTCATGGTCCGCTCAATCGTTGCCGAGCGATATCTGACTGCGGCCTTGTCGTTCTACGTGCTGTATGGCTTCTATGTGATGTACATCGGCGGCATGCTGAACTTCGTGGCGACGCCGACATATTGGATCAAGATTGCCGCGCTGCTAGCCGCGATTATTCTGGAGGAGCGCTGGCAGAGATTGGGTCGCCCCATCCTTCCTTGGGTGTTGGCGGACAGAACGCGTTTGTTTCGCCGTTCCGCAGTGCCCAACTGAGTCTCGGGAAATCCGGCGTGCGAGCATTCCGGCAAACGTGAAGCTCGAATTCGGCCGGTCGATCGCAAGGGATTTGCCGGCAGCTCACAGACGCCAGACGGGCCATTCCGGAGCCGTCGTGCTCGTGGGCTAGCCGCGGCGTCCGACTCGCTGCTCTGCCATTCCCGGTTGATTCCACGGGCGGCGGAGCGTAAACAGACTTTGAATTACGTCGACGTTTTAGCATGCGGGCCGGAACATCGCGTATGATCTTTCGAATGCTCCCGGTCGGTTTAATCTGTGCCGGTCTATCGCTTTCCCGCCGAGTCCTGTCGAATGTCCGGTGACCTGCAGATCGCAGAAGCTGTCGCGAGGGGCTATCCTCCCGCCGTTCTCTACTTGCGCAACGACGAAACCGTCACGACGGAAGTCTGCGCGTTCAACTACTTCGCGGTCTTCATGAAAGAACATCCCGATGTGGATGCCCATGTCTGGTTCTTTGATGGAGCCGGCAAGCCGGCGGGGTATTTCCACCGTGAACTCGGCGTCAACGGACAGCTGCAATTGCAGACGTCGGAGCTTTGCCCGGGCGTGTCGGGAACGGTCGCGATGGCGCTGATACCGAAGCATGAGACCAAGCTTCGCCCCGGCCGGAAGGTGACCACCGGGTATTACGCACAATATTTCTCGCAGCATGGCGCAGTGACATTGTCGCACGAGCGCGAGCCGGTCGCGGCGGCACCGTTCCCGACCTCCGCCTGGATGCAGTCCTATCTCACGCGCTTCGTCAGGGAGTCCGGTGTGGTGTTGGTGAATTCCTGCATGGCATCCGAAGGCGTCTCTGTGGGAACGGCTCGCCTCATGGCCTTGGACGGCACCGCGTTGGGCGAGCGTGCGCTTCCGGAGATCGCGCCGATGGGCGCCCTGCGCATCGGCACGCTGGATCTTTTTCCGGAGGCGGAAAGATTGATCGGCGCGAGCGAGGGATTCGCCTTGGAGTTCAAAGGCACCAACATCGCCAGCCCATTCAGTTACTATCAGTTTGCCAACGGCAAATTCAGCTTGCATCATTTTTAGGGGCTGCGTCCGTGACCCGTTTCCTATCCAGGCCCTGGAAGCCACACGAGCCGCGCTTCATGTTCCCGACCTTTGCCGGCGTCGAGTCGCGCATGGGTTTTTCTATTCCTGCTTGGTATCGTCCCGTCGACGTCAGGTATCTACGCAGCCTCGTTGCCGGGAGCCTGCGCAAGAACTTTCGCGAGACGGTCAAGGACCTCGTTCCGGAACTTGCCAGCCTCGTTGCCTCGGGCTTCACCAAGAAGCTCAGATTCAAACTCCACATTCTGTCGCGAGACGGCGACTATCGAGCGACCTACGAGTTTCCGGACAGCTATTTGCCCGGCTCCTCCGTGGAGATCGAGCTGTCACGTCTTTTCGCCTCGCTCGAGCTGCCGCAGGACGACTACCTCGTCATTGCCGTGATGTCGCGCGGGCGCATGGACGGCTTTCGCTCGTCGCCTGCCAGCTATTCGATGACCTACATCGATCAGGACAACGTCGCGATCTACCGTACCGGCGCATTTGCTCGGCCCTTGAACGAGGGCAGGCTCAAGGCGCATGTCGGTTTTACCGGCATTAATCCGAAGATCATTGCGACCGGCGACATCGTCAGCTCTCTGATGCTGATCAATCACTCCTCGGATCCCGAATATGCTCATGCCGCTCGGCCGACGTCCAAGCTGATCCGCGAGGACGGCGAGCAGATCGAAGGCGATTTCGGCGAGATCCCGCCGCTCGGCGCGCGCGAGATGTCGGTCGTGGACATGTTCGGCAGCCGGGTCTTCGACTTCCTCAAGCCGTTCGGTGGCCGCGGGACGACGGTCACCATTTGCACGGGGGTCACACTCGCCAGCCTGCATCTGCAGCGTACCAACGACAACCGGCGGACGCTGCTCGGCATCGAGCATTCGCGCCCTGCGCACATGAACCTCGCCGGTATCTTGCAGCACTAGACATGATCCGGAAAAGTGCGACGCGGTTTTCCGGAAAGATCATGCGCAAACAACGACTCAAAACGCGATGACGCCTCATCCAAATCTCAACGCGCTCTAGACATGATCCGGAGTGTATAGCGTTCTTGCGGGAAGATCATGCCAAGCAATAGCTGAGGGATGACCGTTCACCTGATCTCTTTCGATTTGGGACAATCGCACGATCAGCCGACGCGTCGTGCGCAGCAGGTCTGGTTCATCGCGAGCGGTCGCGCCCGCGGCTACCATACGCTCCGCCCGCCGTCCATGACCAGATTCTGTCCGGTCATGTAGCTCGAGGCATCCGAGCACAGGAATTGTACAGCCGCTCGGTACTCGTCAACATCGGCCATGCGGCCCATCGGGATCAGGCGCGTCAGCCGTTCGACGAAGGCCGGGTCCTGGTTGTTGAAGACCCCGCCAGGCGAAATCGCGTTGACGCGGATGCCTTGGTCGGCCCAATAGGTCGCCAGATATTTCGTCAGTCCGATCAGGCCGTGCTTGATCACGGAATACGTCACCGGCTTCACCGGCTGTTCCTCCTCGCGCGTGACCTGCGGCTGGCGATAGAGCCGCTGGTCCGGCGCGATCACGCCGAGATCGGAGGCGATGTTGAGGATCACACCGCGGCCCCGCGAGGCCATCGCGCTGCCAAACACCTGCGCGCACAGCATCGCGCCGGTCAGGCCCACGCCGATCTCGGTCTGCCATTGCGGCACCGGAAACGCCTCGAAGCGGGACGAATGCATCACGCCCGGTGCGGACGTGACCTTGGGGTCGATCGCCGCGTTGTTGACGAGGATGTCGACGGTGATGCCGCGGCCCGCAAGCTGTTCATTCGCGGCGCGCACCGAGTCGAGCGAAGTGACGTTGATCTCGAGCGCGATCAGATCGGCTGAAGACGCGGACTGCTTTAGCGCTGCGATGGCAGCTTCCGCCTGCGCCAATCCGACGTCGGTGACGATCACGCGCGCCCCGGCCTCGCTGAGTGCTGCGACGTGCTGCTTGCCGAGCAGGCCGCCGGCGCCGGTCACGAGCGCAGTCCGTCCGGTCAGATCGTAGCGGGAGGAGGGGTGTGCCATCGGAGGTTCCTGTTCAGCTTCTAAGCTGGCCGCCATCGGCCACCATCACGCTGCCGGTGACGAACGCGGCGCGGGGCGATGCGAGGAAGGCGACGACGTCGGCGATCTCCTCGGGCGTGCCGAGCCGGCGCAGCGCCACCTCGCGCTGGAGCATGTCATCGACCGCCTGCTTGTCTTCGGCGACCTTGCGGGCCCAGGTGCCGTCCGCGGCCAGGATGTTGCCCGGCGCGACTGCATTGATACGGATGCCCTCCAGCGCCAGCGGCCGCGCCAGTCCGCGCACGGTCGCGTTCAGCGCCGCCTTCGCGGCATGGTAGGTCACGGGAGCCCCAAGCGCCGCCATGCCCGCAATCGAGGAGATGCAGACGATGGACCGGTCGCCACTGCCGCGCGCCATCAGCGGCCGGCCAGCCTCGATCACGTTGGTCGCCGCGAACAGGTTGAGGTCCATCACCCGCGACCATTCCGCCGCGGTTTCCTTCCCCGGGGGTACGGAAGCGCCGCTGCCGACATTGCAGACCAGGATGTCGAGGCTGCCCCATTGCTTCTCGACGCTTTCGACCAGCGCTTTCGCGGCAGCCGGATCGGTGACATCGGCCACGTGGACCGACGTGCCGCCGCCGACCGCGTCCCGCGCGGTATCGAGCGCGCCAGCGCCGCGTGCCGCGAGCGCGACCTTGGCGCCTTCCGCGGCGAGCGTGGTCGCGATCGCAAGCCCGATCCCGCGGCTGGCGCCGGTGACGAGAGCGACGCGATCGTTCAGCTCGAGCTTCATCGCGCCGCGTCCCCGATCCAGCCGACCGTCATGTCGCGATATCTGGCGAGCGCTCCGGCGTGATCGCCATCGGCGGCGCGGGCAGTTTGCAGAATGTATTGACCCCTGTAACCGGAACGCTCGATCAGGCGGATCGTCTTGGCAAGGTCGGCGTCGCCGGTGCCGAGCGGCACGGTGGTGCCGCCGCGAATCCGGTCCTTCACATGCACATTGACGATTCGCGGCGCGTAAGCGGCGATCTCCTCGTCGCTGTCATAGCCGAGCGAGGCGCTGTTGCCGCTGTCATAGTTGATGCCGAAAACGTCAGCCGGAAACGCTTCCATGAACTTGGCAAGCTCCCGCGGCGGCAGATCGGATTCGAACACGATCTTGACGTTCCGCCTGGCGAGTTGTTCGGAGCGCGCGAGCAGCACGCGCTTCAACGTATCGCTCTCGCTCTCGCGCTCGATCTTGCCGTTGTCGACCAGCGGGATCACGACGAATTCGATGCCGATGCGGTGGCAGGCGGCGATCAAGAGGTCGAGGTCGGCGACGAGCGCGTCGCGTACCACGGCATCGACCTTCCAGAACGGCGCCTGCATGAAGCAGTCGCCGGTCAGGCTCGGGATGCGAACGCCGTTCTCGCCCGCCAGGGCGATGATCTCCGCCTGGCCGGCTTCGGTCATGAGCGGATTTTCCCTCAGCCGCTCCTGGTCGATGGTCCATTCCATCCGCGTCAGGCCGAGCGCCTTGGCGCGGGGAAATTCCACGCGCCATTCCTTCCAGGGGAATGCCTGGATCTTGCCGTCGACCAAATCCGACAGGCGTCCTTGCATGAAGCCGATGCGTTCCAGTGTTGCGGTCACGATGTGCGGTCCGAACTGATGGCGAGGCCCTTGGTGATCCAGCCGCCATCGACAAAGATTTCCTGGCCGGTCACGTAGGCAGAGGCTTCCGACGCCAGAAAAACGGCGGCGCCCACCATGTCGGCAGGCTGTCCCCAGCGGCCGAGCATGGTATGGCGGCGTCGATCCTCGTGCATGATGGGATCGGCGTAACTCTTTGCGGTCATTTCGGTTGCGACGTAGCCGGGCGCAAGCGCGTTGACGCGGATGCCGTCCGGTGCGTAGTCGGCGGCGAGCGCACGCGTCAGTCCGGCCAGACCCGCCTTCGCTGCCACGTATCCGGGATTGCCGGGGAAGCCGCGCACGGAATTGATGCTGGTGACGTTGACGATCGCCGCCGAGCCCGCCTTCTTCAGCAGCGGATAGGCGGCGAGGATGGTGGCGTAGACGCCGGTGAGATCGGTTGCGACCGTGGCGCGGAAGCGTGCAAGCTCGCTTTCGCTGCTTTGCGCGGGAAGGCTGATGCCGGCGGCATTCACGAGTGCGTCGATGCACTCGCCTTTTGCCGCAATGGTGCGGAACGCGCTTTCGATTGCTCCGTCGTCGGAGAGGTCGCAGGCAATCGCGACGACGTTCTGCGGCGCGGATCCGGATCGGCTGAGGCCGAACACCGTGGCCCCGGCGTCCTGTAGGCCGCTCGCAATTGCCGCGCCAATGCCCCGCGAGGCGCCGGTGACCACCGCGATCTTGCCTGCAAGAGAAAAGGCGCTGAGATCAGGCATAGCCGTAACTGCGCATGATGGCGGCGCAAAGCTTGACGTCTTCGGGGCGGTCGATCTGGAACATCTTGTGACGCTCCATCACGTGGAAGCCGATCTTGCCGCCGAGACGATTGTTCTGCTCGCGCAGGAGGGAGGGGATCAGGACGTAGAAGGAGCCGTTCTCGAGGTAGCGCTTCTCGATCTGCTGCCGCATACGGCGGTTGCGATAGTCGTAGTTGATCGGCTCCGGGCCGTTCGCGCCGATCCGCCAGTTGAAGTAGTCCTCGACTTCGCAGACCGAGAGCAGGCTGTCGAGGCGCTCTCGGTCGAAGGTATCCAGCGCCAGCTCGATGTCGGTGGGTTCGCGGATCGGCGAGGTCGCCTGGAGCGCGACGATCCGCTCGAAGCGACCGAGGCGCGCATCGATGGCTTCGAGCGCGTGCAGCCAGGCGGATTCGGAGGAGGCGAGATCCCCGGAAATGTCGGCGGGGCGTGGCACGCCGACAGCCCCGGCCGCCTCGGCTGCCGCGAGAATGTTGTCGCTGTCCGACGAGACCGCCACCACGTCGACGCCGCGTGCCGCGCGCGCCTGCCCGACCGTCCAGGCGATCAGCGGCTTGCCGCAGATATCGAGCAGGTTCTTGTGCGGGATGCCCTTCGAACCGCCGCGTGCGGCGATCACGGCCAGCGTCTTGCGCGCCATCAGATGTGACCCTCGAGACGCTCGAGCGCGGTCCAGAAACCTTCGCCCATGTTCTTGTGGCCCTGCCATATCTCGGGAATGAACGACGCCGTCGGTGCGTGCTTGCGCAGCACCTGCCCGATCTCGTCGAAATCGATCTCGCCTTCTCCGATCTGAAGACCCTCGCCGTCAAGTCCCTTGGCGTCGCCGAAATGCAGATGCGCCGTGTGCGGACCGAGCTGGGCGAGACCTTGCGCGAAGTCGAAGCCGAAATGATTGGCGGCGAGCTTGGTGTGGGAAATATCGACGCACATCCGCAGACCATGCTTGGCGCAGAACGCAGCCGATTCTTCCGGGAAAATGAAGATGTTCTGGTGACGCTGGCCGCCGAAATGCCAGGGGAACGGCGCCATGGTTTGCGGTGTCAGCTCGACGCCGTCCATGTCGAGCTCGGTCAAGCTCTGCGCAAAGATGCGGTAGCGCTCGGCTTTCTCCTGCGGCGCCAGCGGCTGATCCATGGTGAAGCCGCCGATGTTTGCGACGATGGGCGGGCGCTTCGTCTTGGGAAAGAACTTCTTCAGGCCGCGGGTGATGTCGATCACCGCTTGCGTCTGTTCCAGCGAGTAGCGCCGCAGCGCCTCGTCCGGCGTTGCAAGGTCCATCAGCTTGGAGCCGGCAAACAGCTCGGGCGCATGCACCACGAAGCCGAGATCGTAGGTGCCGGACAGATATGCTGCGGGATCGCGCTCCATGTCGCTGTAGCTGAGGTGGAACTCGATGATGTCAGGCTCGCAGATCTCCAGGAACCGCCCGGTATCGTGATAGCGCACCGGCACTCCCCAAGGGCGGTCGAACCGGTAGCGCCGCGCCTTGGCGGCGCCTTCGTCGAGGTCGCTCTGGAAGAAGTAATCGTCGGCCGCCATCGTTCGAGTCAGCTTGCGGCCGAGCAGTGCGGGCATCTTCAGCGGGGACAAGCCCTGTCCCGGACTCTTCACGGCGATGTCGGTTTCGGAGATCACGGTGCCGGCCGGCAGGTCGCGCGCGGCCACCAGGCTCTTGGCGAGATTTTCGCGGTTGATCAGCTCACCCTGGCTCAGCGCGCGTTCGGCGAGCTTCTCGCCGCGCGCCGCCTCCACCTCGCGGATGCCCGAGACGAGTGCCTTGAATTCCTCCGGCTCGAGGCTGGCGGCATGGTCCGGACCTTCCATCTCGCGGTCGAGCGTGATGTGGCGCTCGATCACCACTGCGCCGAGCGCGACGGCGGCCGTCGAAACGGCGATGCCTCTCTCATGGCCGGAATAACCGACGACCGGATGGATCTCGCGCAGCGTCTCCATGAAACGTAGATGGATGTTGTGGAGTGCGGCCGGATAAGTGCTCTGGCAATGCAGGAGCACATAGCTGGCATTGCGGTCGTCGAGGAATCGCGCCGCGGCCTTGATCTCGTCCGTCGTGCTCATGCCGGTGGAGACGATCAGCGTCTTCCCGGTGGCGGTGAGGCAAGCGAGCAGCGGCAGGTTGGTGAGGTCGGCCGAAGCGACCTTGTAGGCCTGCACGCCGAAGCCCTCGAGCACGGCGACGCTCTTCGCGTCCCACGGTGTGCAGAGGTACTGAATACCCTTTGCCGCGCAGTACTCGGCGATCTTCTTCTGCTGCGCGGTCGGCAGCTCGAAACGACGCAACAGATCGAGCGTATACTCGACGGCGAGGTCGTCGTCTTTGCCGGAGAGGCTCGAGGCCCGATAGACCTCGTCGAGCTTGCGCATCTGGAATTTGGCGCAATCGGCCCCGGCCGCGACCGCGGCGTCGACCAGAGCAATGGCGCGGTCGAAATCGCCATTATGGTTGTTGCCGACTTCGGCGATGACGTAACAGGGTTCATCGTTGCCCAGAAGACGGTTGCCGATACGAACCGGAGCAGGCTGTTTGGGCGATGTCATCAACATTCTCGTCTCATATGCGTCAGGTCGGCTGCGCGGGCACGCGCGACTTCCACGTCCGTAGACCGTTCTCCTCGAACATGATGCGCGAACAACTATGCCCCTGCTGTTCCAGCGCTGCGATCAGCTGGTAGCGCTCGAACGGCCGTACGAAGAACATGAAGTATCCGCCGCCGCCGGCGCCGAGCAGCTTGCCGCCGACCGCGCCGTGCTGTTTGGCAAATTCGTAGATCGCGTCGATCGCGTCGGACGAGATTTTCGAGCTCAGCTTTCGCTTGGCGTGCCAGGCCTCGTCGATCAGCCGGCCGCACTCGAGCAGCTGGCCGCGCAACAAATGCCGCCTTATGTCGCGCGTCACTTCCTTCTGCTTCGCAGCGGCCGCGACGGCGTCGCTGGTCGTGTGCTGAGCCTTCTGGTCGCGGTGAATGGCACCGGAATCGCGACCCGAACCGGTGTAGCAGAGTATCAGGCTTTCTTCGAGCTCGGCGATGATGTTGGGATCGAGGCGAAGCGGCACGATGGTGTTCTGGTCGGAGAAGAATTCCATGTGATTGAAGCCGCCGAACACGGTGGCGTACTGATCCTGCCAGCCGCCGGGAATGTTGAGCATCAGCCGCTCGGCCTGGAAGGCCATCTCCGCGATCTCGTGGCGATCCCACTGGTCGCCGCGGAATTCGTTGAAGCAGCCGATGATGGCGGACGAGACCACCGCCGAGCCGCCGAGGCCGGAGCCGACCGGGAAGTCGGCGGACACCTCGAGCTCGAACCCGTAGGTCGGTTTGATCAGGCGCACCACCGATTTGATCAGCGCGAGATCTCCGCCGGATCCGAGCTCTGCGAGGTTGTCGGCCTCGACCGTGCGGCGAAAGTCATGCGAGTAGATCCGGATGCGGGGATCGCTCCGGCGCCGCAGCGTCGCATGAGCGTACATCTTGATCGTGGCGCTGATGACCGCGCCGCCGTCATTCGCCACGAAGTAATGCGTGAGGTCTGTGCCGCCGCCGGAGAAGGAGATGCGCACCGGCGAGCGGGCGCGCGCGAACACCTCGCTCTCTTCCGACAAGTTGAACAGCTCGCGGCTGAACACGTCGACCAACCGCCTCTCGCCATCGAGGATGGGCACGACGTGCACGCGCTGGTCGAGCAACTTGAGGATCTGCTCCCGCGGGCCCCCGGCCTGCGCCCAGACGAAGTTGCGATTGATGCACGAGACAACCCGATCCTGAATCGTGGTGCCTGTCAGCATGCGCCTGCGGATATCACCGTCAGTCACGGCACCGACGATTCGTCCGCTCGCGTCCTGCGCGAACAGGATGCCGAGCATGTTCGCATTCAGGCGCCGGAAGGCTTCCTCAATGGTCTCGGTCTCGGCAATGGTGACGAGGGTTCGGTCAAGCACGTTTTGGGTCCAGAAAAGGGCCGATTCCGGCCATATCGCAGCAGGGTCTGGTAATACGGGAGCGGCAGGGACGATGCAAGGTTCCTGCGCCCGGCGGCGTTGCATCGGGTGCCTGAAGATCGGCTTTAAGCTCGTCATCTCCGTGATGCCGAGAGCTCGTTCCACGCTACGGCTTCGCGAAAGGATGTGCTCCGCCTGGCAATGACCTGCTGTCAAAATCGACGCTAGCGCTCGTCTGCGATTACCTTGCCGTCGTTCGGCAGCGCGCCGGGCCTGACCAGCTCGACGTTGCCGCCGAGCTTCGTCACGGCGCGCAAGGTGTCGGCGATCTCTTCGCGCAACGCTTCGCTCGCGTCCGTCGTTTCGGCCTTCAGCGTCATAGCGTCGGTCTCGGCTTGACGAGTCACGACGAGACGTAGTCTTCCGAGCGCAGCATGACGCTTGCCGATCTCGGCGACCTGCTCGGGCCGGACGAACATGCCCTTGATCTTGGTGGTCTGGTCGGCGCGGCCCATCCAGCCCTTGATGCGCATGTTGGTGCGTCCGCACGGGCTCGTGCCGTGCAAGGCCGCGGTGAGGTCGCCGAGCGCGAGCCGGATCCAGGGATGTTGGGGGTCGAGCGAAGTGACGACGATCTCGCCGACATCGCCCGGCGCGACCGGGTCGCCGGTGCCGGGCTTGACGATCTCCAGGATCAAGTCCTCGTTCACGACCATGCCTTCGCGCGCCTCGGTCTCGAAGGCGATGAGGCCGAGGTCGGCGGTGCCGAAGGCCTGGTAAGCGTCGATGCCGCGCGCCTTGATCTCGGCCTGAAGCGACGGCGGGAACGCGGCGCCTGAGACCAGCGCGCGCTTGATCGAGGAGATGTCGCGCCCCGAGCTGCTTGCGGCGTCGAGCAGGATCTTCAGGAAATCCGGCGTGCCGCTGTAGCCGGCCGGCCGGTAAGCCTCGATCAACTCGAATTGCTGCTCGGCATTGCCGGGCCCCGCGGGAATCACGGCGCAGCCGAGCGCGCGTGCCGATGCATCGAAGATGAATCCGCCGGGGGTAAGGTGGTAGCTGAAGGTGTTGAGCACGATGTCGTCGGGACGGAACCCGGCTGCGAACAGCGCCCGTGCGCCGCGCCAGGGATCGGCCTGACGCCCCTCCGGCTCGAAGATCGGGCCGGGCGAGGTGAACAGGCGGGCAAATGAGCCGGGGGCCGCCGCCACGAAGCCTCCGAAGGGCATGGAGGCCTTATGCAGCGAGGGTAGTTCCGACTTGCGCAGCACCGGCAGGCCCGCCAGCGCCGTCCTGGAGGTCACGGCGGCGGGATCGAGACCTCTCAGCCGCTCGGCATAGGCCGGGGCGGCCATCGCGGCTCGCAGCACCTCCGGCAGGCGGGAGAACAGATCGGCCTCGCGAGCTGCCGGCTCACGGGTCTCGCGGGCGTCGTAATGGGCGGTCATGGCTGTTCTTTCCGTGATGGCATCCGTTGCGCGCCGCCACCGGCATGGGTATCAGACCGCCATTGGTGAGGCCGAGAGAGGACCCGATGGCGGACGTAGGAAGCATTGCGGCGGATGAAGCTGCGGACGTCGTCGCGCGCCTGAGGCGGCGCATGGTCGACGAGGCGCTGCCGCTGTGGTCGACGATCGGCTGGGATCCCGCCACGGGTGGTTTCATCGACCGGTTGCATCGCGACGGTACGGCCGACGCAGCCGCACCCCGGCGCGTGTTCGTGCAGGCGCGCCAGATCTGGTGCTATGCCAAGGCCGCGCAGATGGGCTGGTATGCCGAGGGGCGCGCCATCGCGCTGAAAGGGCTGGAACATCTGCTGGCAAGAGCCAAATCGCCCGACGGCCGGCCGGGCTATGTGCACCGCCTCACGCCGGAGGGGACGGTGCTGGATGGCCGGCGCGATGCTTATGACCACGCCTTCATCCTGTTTGCGCTCGCCAGCGTCTACGCGCTCGACCAGGATGCGCAAGTCCGCGCCGAGATCGATGCGCTGCTCGCTTTCCTGGACGCCCATTTGCGCTCGCCGCATGGCGGCGTTCACGAAGGCCTTCCGATCTCGCTGCCGCGCCGGCAGAACCCGCATATGCACCTGTTCGAGGCGATGATCGCGTGCTTCGAAGCAACCCACGATCTGTCGTTCCAGAACCGTGCCGGCGAATATTTCGCGCTGTTCCTCGCCAATCTCTACGACAAGCAGAAGCGCATCCTGACGGAGTACTTCGAGGAGGACTGGTCGAAGATCGAGCCGGTCAGCGTCGAGCCGGGCCACCAGGCGGAATGGGTCTGGCTGCTGAAGGGTTTCGA
>JAEYTQ010000593.1 GCA_023433965.1 Pseudomonadota bacterium
GCGCCAAGGAGCGCGGCACGCAGGGCAAGATCGGCCAGCTCAACCCGCTTCAGCGCCCCGGCCAGCCGCACGAGCTCGCCGCGATGGGCCTGTTCCTCGTCAGCGACGAGGCCTCGTATGTCAACGGCCAGGCCTTCCCGGTCGATGGCGGCCTCACCGCGTCAATGCCGTATACGGGCAAGCCGGTCTAGCCCAGTTCTCGTGTCCCGGACGCGCTGCAACGTGAAACGTTGCTGCGCAGAGCCGGGACCCATATCTCGCGACACGCCCAAGTCCGGCGATGGGCTCCGACTCTGCAGCGCATCACCGAAGTGGTGCTGCGCTGCGTCCGGGGCACCAGAGCGGAGAGAGACTAGACCCCGCCCGGATAATTCGGGCTCTCGCGCGTGATCGTGACGTCGTGGACGTGGCTTTCGCGCAGGCCCGCACCGGTGATGCGGACGAACTGGGCCTTCTCGTGCAGCTCCTTCATGTCGCGGGCGCCGACGTAGCCCATCGCGGCGCGTAGGCCGCCGGCGAGCTGGTGCATGACGTTGCCGACCGGACCCTTGTAGGGCACCTGGCCCTCGATGCCTTCGGGCACGAGCTTGAGCGTGTCCTTGATGTCCTGCTGGAAGTAGCGGTCGGCCGATCCCCGCGCCATCGCGCCGACCGAGCCCATGCCGCGATAGGCCTTGTAGGAACGGCCCTGCCACAGGAAGACTTCACCGGGCGTCTCGTCGGTGCCGGCGAGCAGCGAGCCGACCATGGCGATGTCGGCACCGGCCGCGAGCGCCTTGGCAAGGTCTCCGGAGAACTTGATGCCGCCGTCGGCGATGACGGGGATGTCGGCCTTCTTCGCCGCCTCCACCGCGTCCATGATCGCGGTGAGCTGGGGAACGCCGACGCCGGCGACGATGCGGGTGGTGCAGATCGAGCCCGGGCCGATGCCGACCTTGATGCAATCGGCGCCCGCATCGATCAGCGCCTGGGTGCCCTCGGTGGTGGCGACGTTGCCGGCAACGACCTGCACCGAGTTGGACAGACGCTTGATACGGTTCACGGCCTGCAGCACGTGACGGGAATGGCCGTGCGCGGTGTCGACGACGACGAGATCGACGCCGGCATCGATCAGCCGCTCGGTCCGCTCGAAGCCGGTATCGCCGACCGTAGTGGCGGCAGCGACGCGCAGGCGCCCCTGCGCATCCTTGCAGGCGAGCGGATGGGCGACCGCCTTCTCCATGTCCTTGACGGTGATGAGGCCGACGCAGCGATATTGCTCGTCAACGACGAGCAGCTTCTCGATGCGATGCTGGTGCAGCATGCGCCGCGCCTCGTCCTGGCTGACATTCTCACGGACCGTGACGAGGTTTTCGTGCGTCATCAGTTCGGAGATCTTTTGCTGGCGATTGGTCGCAAACCGCACGTCGCGGTTGGTGAGGATGCCGACCAGCTTGCCGGGCGTGTTCTTGCCGGCGCCGGTGACGACGGGAATGCCGGAGATGCCGTGATCGCTCATCAGCTTGAGCGCGTCCTCGAGCGTGGCCTCGGGGCTGATGGTGAGCGGGTTCACCACCATGCCCGACTCGTAGCGCTTGACCTGCCGCACCTGGGCGGCCTGCCCCTCGGGATCGAAATTGCGGTGAATGACGCCGAGGCCGCCGGCCTGCGCCATGGCGATCGCCATGCGCGCCTCGGTGACGGTGTCCATGGCCGAGGCCATGATCGGGATGTTGAGCGGGATGGCGCGGGTGACGCGGGAGCGGATGTCGACCTCGCCCGGCATGACGTCCGACAGGCCCGGCTTCAGCAACACGTCGTCGAACGTAAAGGCTTCGCGGATGCCCTGAAGCTGCACCGTGGCCATCGCCAACTCCTTCCTGCGGCCTTGCCGCAAATAGCTATGGATGAGCGCCGCCCTCGGCGTACCTTGCGGCATCGCCTTGAGAATCGGAGCCCATCGGTGGGGTTGACGCGGGTCGATAGCATGGCCGCGTGACGAATCAAAGCAATTCGGAGCGCTGGCCAGCCATGCACAGGGGTTTTTTGGCCGGATTCGTATGAAAGACTCGCTATACCCTCCCCTCCGCCTTCATTTCCGGGGCGCTACGAAGTCGCGAGCCCGGATCATCGCGGCCGACCTTGCGACCCAATGGAATCCGGTTTCGCCAAGTGGCGCGCCCCGGAGTGACGGAGCCTGTGGGTCACACGTTGTTGCGCGGGTCCTAGGTGCCATGCGTCGATCCGCAATGGTCGCAGGCGAGCGGCGGTGATAAGCCGCAAAGCAACCCTTTCCTTCCGATTTTCATTACCAATCCGTCATGGTCGACAAGCAACGCGTCATCCCGCTCATCGTGGCCACTGCTCTCTTCATGGAGAACATGGACTCCACGGTGATCGCCACCTCGCTGCCGGCGATCGCGGCCGACATCGGCACCAGTCCGCTGACGCTCAAGCTCGCGATCACCTCCTATCTGCTGTCGCTCGCGGTGTTCATCCCGGCGAGCGGCTGGACCGCCGACCGGTTCGGCGCGCGGATGGTGTTCGCGGTCGCGGTCGGAGTGTTCATGGTCGGCTCGGTCGGCTGCGCGCTTTCGACCTCGGTCACCGATTTCGTGTTCGCCCGCATCCTGCAAGGCATGGGCGGCGCCATGATGACGCCGGTCGGGCGGCTCGTGCTGCTGCGCTCGGTCGACAAGAGCGCACTGGTCAACGCCATGGCCTGGGTGACGGTCCCGGCCCTGATCGGCCCCGTGATCGGACCGCCGCTCGGCGGCTTCATCACCACTTACGCGTCCTGGCACTGGATTTTTCTGATCAACATCCCGATCGGGCTGCTCGGCATCTTCATGGCGCTGAAGTTCATCGACCCGATCAAGAGCGAGGAGCACGAGCCATTCGATCTCTACGGCATGGTGCTCGCCGGCATCGGGCTGGCAGGCATCGCCTTCGGCCTGTCGGTTGCCGGTCTCAATCTGCTGCCGTGGAGCACCGTTGCCGCGCTGATCGCAGGCGGTGCGATCTCAATGACGCTCTACGTCATCCATGCCAAGCGGACCGGCTCGCCAGTCCTGGATTTCTCGCTCCTGAAGCTGCCGACGCTGCGCGCCGCCGTGTTCGGCGGCTTCCTGTTCCGCCTCGGCATCGGCGCGCTGCCCTTCCTGCTGCCGCTCCTAATGCAGATCGGCTTCGGCCTGTCGCCGTTCCATTCGGGTCTCGTCACCTTCGCCTCCTCGCTCGGAGCCATGGGGATGAAAACGCTGGCGGCGCGGATCATCCGCACCTTCGGCTTCCGCAATTTGATGACGGTGAACGCAGTCATCAGCGCCTTCTTCCTCGGCGTCTGCGCGCTGTTCACGGTGTCGACGCCTCTGCTCATCATCATGGTGATCCTGGTGGTCGGCGGCTTCTTCCGTTCGCTGGAGTTCACCGCGATCAACACCGTCGCCTATGCCGAGGTCGAGACCGCGCAGATGAGCCGCGCCACCACGCTCGTCAGCGTCAATCAGCAATTGGCAGTTTCCGCCGGCGTGGCCGTCGGCGCGGCGAGCGTCGAGACGACGATGTGGTTTCACCATGTCAGCGAGCTCAATGCCGACGTGTTCGCGCCCGCCTTCATTGTCGTCGCGCTGACATCTGCCGCATCGAGCTGGTTCTTCTGGCAGATGCCTGCGGATGCCGGCCACGAGATCTCCGGCCGCAAGGCGGTGGAGATCGCGAGCCGCAAGGGTGCCGGCAAGGGCGCGGAGAAGGCGGCGGTGAAGGCGGCGAGCGAGGATACGCAGGACGTGCGGGATCAAAGGCTGGGGTGAGTCCCCTCCGTCATTGCGGGGCGATGCGCAGCATCGATCCCGGTATCCATGGCGCCACTAGTCTAGAATACTTGGAGAAATGGATTCCGTGCTCGCCTCTTCGAGGCGCCCGGAATGACGGAATATGCGGCTACGCCGTTTCGCCGCCGCGAAATCCCGTCGCCAGCACGTACCGCTCCGACGAATCCTGCCGGCTCGCCGCCGGCTTGACGTGGCGCACGGTGGCGAAGTCGCGCTTGAGCTGGGCGAGCAGTTCGGCGTCGGCGCCGCTCTGGAACGTTTTCGCCAGGAACGTGCCGCCGGGCTTGAGCACGTCGCAGGCAAAGGCGGCCGCGGTCTCGACCAGGCCGACGATGCGGAGCTGATCGGTCTTGCGGTGGCCGGTGGTGTTGGCCGCCATGTCGGACATCACGACGTCGGCCTGGCCGCCGAGCATCGCCATGAGCTTCGCGGGCGCGTCGTTGTCCATGAAATCGAGCTGCGCGAAATCGACTCCCGGAATCTCCGGCATCTCCAGGAGGTCGATCGCGACGATCTTGCCCTTGCCTTCGGTGGAGCCGACGCGCTTGGCGGCGATCTGGCTCCAGCCGCCGGGCGCCGCGCCGAGATCGACCACGGCCATGCCGGGTTTCAGCAGCCGATACTTGTCGTCGATCTCCAGGAGCTTGAACGCCGCGCGCGAGCGAAAGCCCGCGGCCTTGGCCTTGGCGACATAGGGATCGTTGAGCTGCCGCTCCAGCCACAGCTTGGACGACAGCTTGCGCTTGCCGCCGGTCTTGACTTG
>JAEYTQ010000606.1 GCA_023433965.1 Pseudomonadota bacterium
CCTTCAATCAAAACGAGCATGGCCATATTGATGCACTGCGGCGCCAATTCTTCGCCTTGTTTTCGGCAGAGTCCCAGCGCCTGCTAGCGGGCATGGCTCGTACATCGTTCGATACACATGGTTCATCCTCCGAGAGTGTTGCAGAACCCGAAGTCGACTCGGGTTCGGAGCAGACGCGCCGATCGGTGCTGCTCGGTGCGCTCGCCACCACGGCATGTCTCGGCTGCTCCACTGGCGTGCGCGCAGGCGAGGATCCGCCCGGCTCGGACGAGCGGCCGCAGAAAGGCGATCTGCTCGTCTTCTCCGAAGGTGACCGGGAAGAAAAGCTCGTCACCGCGGCCGATCTCGTGGCTGGCGGGCCGCCGGCCCATGCCTGGCCGAAGGATCCCAATACGTCGGTGGTGCGCAGCGCCTCGCGGCTCAACGAGATTCTGATCATCAAGCTCGATCCGGCCGAACTCGACGACAAGACCCGTGCGCGGGCCGTCGAGGGTATCGTCGCTTATTCGGCGATCTGCTCGCACGCGGGCTGTCCCGTCAGCGCCTGGGTGAAGAGCGATGTCGGCGACAAGGAAGTGTTCAAGTGCATGTGCCACAATTCCGAATTCGATCCGCGTGCCGGCGCGCAGGTCGTGTTCGGGCCGGCACCGCGACGGCTCGCGGCGTTGCCCCTGGCGCTGGTTGACGGATCGCTCAGCGTCGCCGGCAACTTCATCGGAAAGGTAGGTGGCGCGCAGCAAGGATGATGGGCATTGCGGGCCCCGCCCGCGGACGAGAGGCCGCCGCCCCCGCCCACGGGCGGACGACGGGACACGACAAGAATTCACAACAAGAATTCACAACAAAGAAATTCAAAGGGATGAAAAAGGGGAACGTCCATGAGAACTTCCGTCACCAGGAAGCAATGGTTACTGTCCGGCTTCGTCGCATTCACCTGTCTCGCCTCGAGCGCCGCCGTCTCAGGCCCGATCGAGAACTACGCTCCGGTCACCGCGCAGCGATTGGAAAACCCCGAGCCGAGCAACTGGATGCTCTATCGGCGCACTTACGATGGACAGGGCTACAGCCCGCTCGATCAGATCAACACCTCCAACGTCAAGAACCTCACGCCGGTCTGGACCTTTTCCACCGGGGTGGTCGAAGGGCACCAAGCCCCGCCGATCGTCAACAATGGTGCGATGTTCGTGACGACCCCGATGGGGCAGGTGATCGCGCTGGACGCGAAGACCGGCGACGAATATTGGCGCTATAAGCGGCAGCTTCCCGACGATCTTTTCCAGCTGCATCCGACCAACCGCGGCGTGGGGCTGTGGGAAGACAAGCTCTACCTCGCGACCACCGACGACCACGTGGTCGCGCTCGATGCCAAGACCGGCAAGGTGGTGTGGGATACCAAGGTGCAGGATTACAGGAAGGGCCAGTACCTCACCCTGATGCCGTTGATCGTCGACGGCAAGGTCATCGTCGGCGGCTCCGGCGGCGAGTTCGGCGTGCGCGGCTATGTCGTCGCCTATGATGCCAAGGACGGCAAGGAGCTGTGGCGGACCTACACCATCCCCGGCGAGGGCGAGCCCGGTCACGACACCTGGCAGGGCGATGACTGGAAAAACGGCGGCGGTTCGGCCTGGATGACCGGCAATTACGACAAGGAGACCAAGACGATCTATTGGGGCGTCGGCAACGCCGCGCCATGGCCCGGCGACTCGCATCCCGGCGATAATCTCTACACGGCCTCGGTGCTCGCGCTCGATCCCGATACCGGCAAGATCAAGGCCTACCACCAGTACCATCAGAACGATTCCTGGGATTGGGACGAGGTCGAGGCGCCGATGCTGATCGACCTGCAGCGCAACGGCCGCACCATCAAGAGTCTGATCCACCCGGGACGCGACGCGATCTTCTGGGTGCTCGAACGAACTCCGACCAAGATCAACTATGTCGCCGGCTGGCCGTTCGTCTTCACCGACGTCTGGAAGGGCATCGACGAAACCGGCAAGCCGATCGTGGATCCCGCGCACAAGCCGGTTATGGGCAAGCGCGTCGAGTTCTGTCCTTCGCTGTGGGGCGGCAAGGATTGGCCGTCGGCCGCCTACAGCCAGAGGACCGGCCTCGTCTACGTGCCGGCCAACGAGAACTTCTGCGGTGGCTTCACCGGCGAGAAGGTCCCGCTCAAGCCGGGCGAGCTCTGGCTCGGGACCAAACCGGAAGACATCGGCCTGAAGACAAAGCCGGGCGCCGATCATTTCGGCGAGCTCCAGGCCTGGGATCCCGCCACGGGCAAGAAGGTCTGGCAGCACAACTTCCCCAAGTCGCAACTGTTCGGATCGGTCACGGCGACCGCGGGCGATCTCGTCTTCGTCGGCGGGACCAACGATCGCTATTTCCGTGCCTTCCACGCCAAGACCGGCGAACTGTTGTGGGAGCAGAAGACCAACTCCGGCATCGTCGGCATGCCGGTGTCCTATGAGATCGACGGTACGCAGTATATCGCGATCCAGTCGGGATGGGGCGTGGACGCCCAGCGCATCCAGGATGCACTCGTGACCAACAACATCGGCATCGAGGCCAACGTGCCCCAGGGCGGCGTCGTCTGGGTGTTCGCGCTGAAGAAATAGCTCCGCAGGCGGATCGAAAGACGCGGAGCGGCAGGGGGGTGGCGAATGCGGCGGGCGGCAACGTCCGCCGCATTCTTGTCGTGATGAACAGCATCGCGCGTGCCTTCTTTCCTTCTCCTCTTGTGGGAGAAGGTGGCGCGAAGCGCCGGATGACGGGTTCGATGCGCACAATCATCGCGAAATTGAAGCGCGGAGACAGACCCCTCACCCAAGTGAGGTCGTAACGACCAGCGTCGCCGCCCTCTCCCACAAGGGAGAGGGCACATCCATGCGCAGCCCTCAGATAGAGCTACTTGCCGAGGCGCTCGACCTTGTCCTTTTCCTTCTGGTTCATTTCTCGGATCTTGGGGTCCGGATTGTGCTGCCCAGTGGTCTGGGTGGTCGAGGCGGGCGGGGCATTGGCGTTGGGCAGCGAAGTCTGATCCGGCGTACCGGGGCGCGTGGCGCTGGTCGGCGGCGGCGCGTTGCCTTGGGCCAATGCGCCGGAGGCCGTCAAAAGAAAGGCGCCCGACAGCGAGACTGCGAGCGCCTTTGAGATGTTGGTCATCGATCTACTCCTGTCAGATCGATGGAAACGGCGCGGGTCCGCTTCTGTTCCGTCCTAGGCTTCGAGCTGCTTGCCGATCGGAAGCGCGCGGATACGCTTTCCCGTTGCGGCGAAGATCGCGTTGATCAGGGCCGGCGCGAACGGTGGAACCCCGGGCTCGCCGACGCCGCTCGGCGGCGTGTCCGATGCGGGCGGCACGATGTAGACGTTGGTCACCAACGGGGAGTCGTCCATCCTGACGACCTGGAAGTCGTCGAAGTTCTTCTGCTGGACCTTGCCGTCCTTGAAGGTGATCTCGCCGTATTTGGCAAGGCTCAGCCCCATGATCGCGGCGCCCTCGATCTGCGAGGCGATGCGCTCGGGGTTGACATAGGTACCGCAGTCGATCGCGGTGTCGACCCGTGGCACCGTCAGCTTGCCTTTGTCATCGACGGCGACCTCGACGATGGTCGCGATGTAGCTGACGAAGCTGCGATGCGCGGCAATGCCGAGACCGTGGCCCTTCGGTACCTTGCGTCCCCACTCGCCCTTCTCGGCGACCAGCTCGACCACCTTGCGCAAGCGCGCGGTGTCGATCGGGTAGCTGTCCTGGGGCTCGCCGTAGTTCCAGAGGTCCTTCACATCAGGCTTGACGATGCGAGGCGATCCGATCAGATCGAGCAACATGTCTTTCTGGTCGCGGCCGGTCGCCTGCGCGATCTCGCCGACCATCGACTGCACCGCGAAAGCCCGCGGGATGTTGGAGACCGAACGGAACCAGCCGATGCGGGTATGCGCGGCCGCTTCCGGGTTCTCACAGGAGATGTTGGCGATCTCGAACGGCATGTCGACCAGACCCATCCCGATCTCGAACGGGGCCTGATGCACCGCACCGGCGGCAAAGGTCGAGGCGATGCTCGGGGCTACGCTGCGGTGGCGCCAGGCAATCACCTTGCCGCTCTTGTCGAGACCGGCCTCGATCCGCTCGGCCGAGACGGTGTGGAGGAAGCCGTTATGGATGTCGTCCTCCCGCGTCCACTGCACCTTCACCGGAGCGCCGAGCTCCTTCGACAGCAAGGCGGCTTCGAGTGCAAAGTCGCATTTGGACTTGCGGCCGAATCCCCCGCCGAGCAGCGTCACGTTGACGGTGACATTGGCCTCGGGAATCTCGAGCGTCTTGGCGACGTCCTCGCGGGTGCCGCCGGGGCTCTGCACCGGCGCCCAGATCTCCGCCTTGTCGCCCTTGACGTCGGCAACCGCGACCGGCGGCTCCATGGCGACATGAGCGAGATGCGGGATGTAGTACTCGCCGACGATGACCTTGTCGGCGCTCTTCAAGGCGGCGTCCGCGTCGCCCTCCTTGCGCAGGACGAGCCCAGGCTTGCGAGAGGCCTCTTCGAGCTCCTTGCGATAGGCGGCGGAGTCGTATTTGCCGTTGGGACCGTCGTCCCAGACCAGCTTCAAGGCGTCGCGGCCCTTGATCGCCGCACCGGTGTTGCGTGCGATCACGGCGACCCCGCCGAGCGGCTGGAATTTCGACGGCCACGGCCAGCCGCGCACCTGCATCACCTTCTCGACGCCCGGGACCTTCAGCGCCGCCTCCGGATCGAACGAGACCAGTTTGCCGCCGGTTACCGGCGGGCGGGCAATTGCGGCATACTTCATGCCGGGCAAGCGAACGTCCGCGCCGTAGCGCGCTTTGCCGGTGGTGATGTCGTGGAGATCGACGATGCCGACCTGACCCTTGCCGAGATAGCGGAAGGTCTTGGGGTCCTTCAACTTGAGGCCTTCGATGCTGGGCACCGATTCCTTGGCGGCGTCGGCAGCCAGCTCGCCGAAGCCGAGCTTGCGTCCGCTGGCACTATGGACGACCTCGTGGTTGACCGCCTTGACTTCGGTGGCCGGCACGCCCCAGCGTTTCGCCGCGGCCTGCTCCAGCATGGTGCGGGCGGAGGCGCCGATCTGGCGCATCGGGATCAGATAGTGCCGCGTGCTGCGCGAGCCGTCGGTATCCTGGTTGCCGAACTTGACTTCGTCCCCATGCGCCTGTTGCACCTTGACCCTGGACCAGTCGGCTTCCATCTCCTCGGCGACGATCAGCGGCAGGCTGGTGCGCACGCCGGTGCCCATTTCCGCTCGATGCCCGATGATGGTGACGATGCCGTCAGGGGCGACGGATACGAACACGCGCGGGTCGACCACGACGCCGTGCGGCATTTTTCCGGCACCGGTTTCATAGGCCAGCGCCTGGCGCGGCATCACGGGGGCGGCGAGCACGAAGCCGCCGGTAACGCCGAGCCCCTTCAGGATGCTGCGGCGCGAGATCTTCTCGACCCTGACATGCTTTTCGAAGCCGCGAAGCTTGCGGGGATTGTCGATGAAATTCATGTCACACTCCCGTTGATGCGAGATGGACGGCGTTCTCGATGCGCTGGTAACAGCCGCAGCGGCAGATGTTGCCGGCCATGGCCTCGCGGATCTGGTCATGCGAGGGTTTTGGATTTTCCATCAGCAGGGCGGCCGCCTGCATGATCTGGCCGGCCTGGCAGAAGCCGCATTGGGGCACGTTGACCTGACGCCAAGCCTTCTGCACCGGGTGATCGCCGTTTGGATGCAATCCCTCGATCGTGGTGACCTCGCGTCCGGCAACGTCGTTGACCGACGTGATGCAGGCGCGCACGGCCTGCTTGTCGACGATGACGGTGCAAGAGCCGCACAGCGCCTGGCCGCAGCCGTATTTGGTGCCGGTGAGCCCGGCCTCGTCGCGCAGGAACCAGAGTAGCGGGAGATCCGGGTCGCCGTCCCAGCTCTGTTCCTGGCCGTTGATCTTCACCTTGATCATGATCGTGCCTCGCTCTTCATAAGCATGCCAAATTCAAATCTGCGCCGACGTCGGTCGGCGACGGTTCGTGGATCGTCTCGCCGCATCCTGCCGTCGTCCCGCGCGGGCAAATCCCGGAGGGGGCAGGAACGCCGATGGTGATGGTGATTTCTGGATGTGCTCGATACCTCCCCGTTCTTGTTCTTTATTGATTGAACTTCGCGGCATCGGGACGGAGCAATCGTAGCAGGGATCGCTCCGGCCGGGCGTTCACAGCTGAGTGTTCACCGGGAAAAGATTGCATCCACGGTTTGTCAAAAGCAGGGCACGTCATTCGCCGCGTGCGGGCTAACGAAAAAAGCTTCGTCCGCCAGAAGACTGCACGGACGAAGCAGTTTGCCTCAGTCGAGGGAGGGAGAACGCAAGCACCGCGAGCTTCGAGCTGGAAGCGGACGGCCTTGCGCAGTCATTCAGAGACCAGGACTGAGGAGCGACAAGGTCCTCACACTTGGTTCAGAAATGGTGTCGCCGCCGCGCTCGCGGGACGGTGAGCAGTCCGGCTCGCTGCGGCGGTCGGCGCCGGCGAGCGGATCGGGGCCGGCGAAGCTTTCGGCGGCCCCGATCAGGCGGCTTTCTCAGGCAGCTTTGGCCTTCGCCACATGGGTCGCGATCGCGTCCATCAGTGCCGGCGACAGGCAGTCATAAGGCTCGAGCCCGATCTCCTTGAGCCGCGAACGGATGCCGGCCATCTGCTCCGGCTTCACGCCGGACTCGATCACGGAGGAGACGAAGGCGGCGAATTGCGGCGCCTGCGAGCCCTGCTCCTGGAACAGTTCCGGATGGATGAAATCGAGGCCGTAGAACGGATGGTTCTTGTTCTCGATCCGGCCGTACATGTGCGTGCCGCAGGCCTTGCAGGCGTAGCGCTGGATCACCGCGGAGGCGTCGACGATCTGGAGCTTGTCGCCGTTCTCGAGCACCGAGACGTTCTGACGCGGCACCACGGCGACGACCGAGAAGGTCGCGCCTTGCGGCTTCCAGCACTTGGTGCAGCCGCAGGCGTGGTTGTGGGCGACGTCGCCCTTGATGCCGACCTTGACCGGATGGTCGCTGCATTTGCACACCAGCGTGCCGCCGGCGAAGCTGCCGCTGCCCTGTTTGAGGCCGTTGTCGATCGAGGGATGGAGTGCAACAGTCATGGGTCGATCCTCCTTGGGGTGACGGTTTCGGGCTAGAACACGACGACTGAACGGATGGATTTGCCCTC
>JAEYTQ010000681.1 GCA_023433965.1 Pseudomonadota bacterium
AGCGTGAACGCATCGTCCGCGCCGTGCTCGACGAGATCCGGCCCAATCTCAAGCGCGATGGCGGGGATTGCGAACTGCTCGAGCTCGACGGCAACAAGATCATGGTCAGGCTGAGCGGCGCCTGCGTGTTCTGCAAGCTGGCGAGCGCGACCCTCGAGGGCATCCAGGCCCGGCTGATCGAGCGCCTGGGCGGGTTCGTCCGCCTGATTCCCGTCGCCGGAGCGGCCAAAGCCCGCCATTGAGAAGAGGGGTTCCGTGCGGCCGATCTACCTCGATAACAACGCGACGACCCGCACGGACCCTTCCGTCGTCGCGGCGATGCTGCCGTTCTTCTCCGAACAGTTCGGCAACGCGTCCTCGGCTCACGCCTTCGGCAGCGACGTCGCGGGGGCGGTGAAGGAGGCGCGGCGCAGCGTGCAGGCGCTGAACGGCGCCGGCTTCGACCACGAGATCGTCTTCACCTCGGGCGGCACCGAGTCGGATAATGCGGCGATCCTGTCGGCGCTCGCTGTCCAGGACGGGCGGGACGAGATCGTCACCACCGCTGTGGAGCATCCTGCCGTGCTGTCGCTGGTCGAGGAGCTCGGCCGCCGCGGCATCAAGAGCCATCTCATTGCCGTTGATGGGCGTGGCCGCCTCGACATCGACGCTTACAGGCGCGCACTCGGCCCGCGCACCGCGATCGCGTCCGTGATGGGGGCGAACAACGAGACAGGCACGGTCTTTCCGGTCGAGTTCCTGGCCAGGATGGCACGTTCGGCCGGCGCGCTGTTCCACACCGATGCGGTGCAGGCCGTCGGCCGGCTTCCGATCGATCTCAAGACGAGCGAGATCGACATGCTGTCGCTGTCGGGCCACAAGCTGCACGGTCCCAAGGGCGTGGGCGCGCTCTATGTGCGCAAGGGAACGAAATTCAAGCCACTGATCCTGGGTGGTCCGCAGGAGCGTCGTCGCCGCGCCGGCACCGAGAACGTTCCCGGGATCGTTGGTCTCGGCAAGGCGGCCGAGCTTGCGGCGGCGCAGCTCGAACGGGAGCGGGCCGAGATCGCCGCCCTGCGCGACCGGATGGAGCAGGGCATCCTGCGGCTCGGTCAGTGCATGGTGCTGGGCGACGTCAAGAGCCGGCTGCCCAACACCTCGAACATCGCGTTCGAGCACGTCGAGGGCGAAGCGATCATCCATCATCTGAACCGCTCCGGCATAGCCGTTTCCCTTGGCTCGGCCTGCGCCTCCGGCTCGATGGAGCCCTCACACGTGTTGCGGGCGATGCACGTGCCGACCGCTTCACTGCGCGGAGCGATCCGCTTCTCTCTATCCCGCGAGACCACGGCCGAGGATGTCGACCGGGTCCTGCTGGTCCTGCCCGAGATCCTGTCTAAACTGAGAGCATCGTCTCCTTCGTGGCAAGAGCGCGCGAGCGACACCTCTCGTCCTGCGGAGATGAGCCTATGAAAGTCATGATTCGCCGCTCCCCGGAGACCGGCCTGTCGATCTACGTTCCGAAGAAGGATCTCGAAGAGCCGATCGTGGAATCCGAGCACGAGACGCTGTGGGGCGGCTGGATCAAGATCGCCAACGGCTGGGTGCTCGATCTGCCGCAGATGGCCTCCGATACCAGCCTGCCGATCACGATCAACGCCAGGAAGCGCGGGAACGAGGGAGACGAGTGATGAACGCGCCAGTCCCGAAGATCGATTTCGCCGCGCCGGCGGACGCCGAAGCCATCCTCAGCGAAGTCGTCTCGCGGCTGCGTGGCGGCAACGTCATTCCCTATCTCGGGCCCGGCGTCGCCGAGTTCGGCGAACCGGCCGTGCCGATGAACCCGGAGGCGCTGGCGGCGTTCTTCGGCACCAGGGTCGCCCTGCCGCGCCGCGCCCGCGGCAATGCCTGGGGTTCGGCTCAACACATCGAGAGCACCAGGCACCGCGCTACCGTGACCGCGCTGATGGCGGAAGCCTTTGCCACCCCGGTCGCACCGACCGCGCTCCATCGCCATCTCGCCACCATGCCGCTGCCGTTGATCGTCGACAGCTGGTACGACGGCGCGATGCGTCAGGGACTTGCCGAACGACATGATTGGGGCGAGATCCAGGGCATCACGCGCGCCGGCATCGGCGAGGACCGCTGGTATCGTTTCTATGATGCCGCAGGTCAGGAGGTCGATCGAGCGCTGGCAAAGACCTGGACCACGATCCTCTACAAGCCGCACGGCAGCGTCGCGCCGGCCAAGAACTTCCTGATCTCCGATGCCGACTATGTCGAAGTGCTGACCGAGATCGACATCCAGACGCCGATCCCGGACGAGGTGAAGGCACGGCGCACCGGCCGGAGCTTCCTGTTCCTCGGCTGCCGCTTCAACGACCAGCTCCTGCGCACCTATGCGCGACAGGTGTCGAAGCGTTCCACCGACACCCATTCTGTCGTGGTTGAGCCCGATGCGCTCTCGAAGAACGAGCTGCGCTTCTTGGTGAGCCAGGGGCTGACTCCGCTCGCGATCCCGCTTGCGCGCGCGATCGATATCGTTCTGGCCGGCTGAATTTCATCGAAGCGTCGATCTCAGTCTTCGCGCGCGTCGCTTCTTGCGCGGAGATTTGTCGCGCATCGACGCATGTTGCGGTGATGTCTTGTCTGTCACTTTTCCAACATGCGTTGGCAACCCGACATTTCCGGGCCCGCGCGCTAACTCCTTGAAGCAAGCGAAGAAAGTCGCAGGTTCGGCGGTGGCATGCGGGTTGCTATTACCTCTCTAGAACGACTCTTAGGACGCTTCTCGAAATCCGAGACCGGCAAATTCCGCTCGGCCTGCAAGGAGAACTGAGCACATGGACGTTTCATCGCAACACGAGGCGAGCGGCAACAGCCCCAATGTCGGCGACATCATGCAGGCCATCGCAGAACACAAGGGCTGCGGCACGACGGGCGGCAGCGGCAAGGCGAGCTGCGGATCGCAGGCCGGGCAGGGCGATCTGCCGACCGAAATCTGGGAGAAGGTGAAGAACCACCCCTGCTACAGCGAAGAGGCGCATCATCACTACGCACGCATGCACGTCGCGGTCGCACCAGCCTGCAACATCCAATGCAACTACTGCAACCGCAAATATGACTGCGCCAACG
>JAEYTQ010000684.1 GCA_023433965.1 Pseudomonadota bacterium
GATTGTGCGTGCCGATCATGACCGTCACCTGCCCCGTCGGATGCACGCGCACCGTGGCGCTCTCGTAGAGCCCCCCGCGCGCACCGAGCCGGCCGGCGAAGCGCGACGGCGCAAGGCCGCAGGCCGCGACATAGGTGGAGTAGCCGAGCCCACGGAACTTGCCCTTGCTGGCAGAGGCCGCCTTGCGGGTGCCGAAATTCTTGACGTCGGCGGCGACCAGCGCGCCATCCAGGCACCCCATGGGATCGCCGGAATCGTACTGCACCAGCACCGGCGTCTGGTATGGATAGGCATCCTTCGGGATCATGTTACGCCGGCGGAGCTCGACGCGGTCGATACCCATCTCGGCGGCCGCAACGTCGACGATCCGCTCCAGCACGAAGGTCGCTTCGGGCCGGCCGGCGCCGCGATAGGCGTCGACGGGCACGGTGTTGGTGAAGACCACCTTCACGTTGCAGTAGATCGCGGGCGTGGTGTAGACGCCGCCGAGCAGCGGACCATAGAGATTGGTCGGGATGTTCGGCCCGAAGGTCGAGAGATAGCCACCCATATTGGCCAGCGTGTTGACGCGGAAGGCGAGAAACTTCCCGTTCTCGTCGAGCGCCAACTCGGCCTCGGTGACGTGGTCGCGGCCATGGCGATCGGAGACGTAGCCTTCCGAGCGGCTCGCGACCCATTTCACCGGCCGCCTCACGCGCTTGGCGGCCCAGGTGATTACGGCCTCTTCGCCGTAGTGGAACTGCTTGACGCCGAAGCCGCCGCCGACGTCCGGCGCCACCACCCGCAGCTTGTGCTGCGGAATGTTCAGCACCAGCGCGCCCATCAGGAACCGCACGACATGCGGAAACTGGCTGGTGGTCCACAGCGTGAAGCGATCGGTGCCCGGCTCGTATTCTGCAATCGCCGCGCGCGGCTCCATGGGATTGCCGATCAAGCGATTGTTGACGAGGCTGAGCTTAGCGACGTGAGCGGCCTTCTTGAACGCGGCCTCGACCGCGGCCTTGTCACCGAGCTCCCAGTCGCAGCAAGTGTTGTTCGGTACGTCGGCAAACAATTGCGGCGCGTCCGGCCTGACGGCTTCGAGCACTCCGACAACGGAGGGCAGCACCTCGTAATCCACCTTCAGGAGTTCGGCCGCCGCATTCGCCTGCTCGGGCGTCTCCGCGACGACGAAAGCAACCATGTCGCCGACGAAGCGCACCTTGTCCTGGGCCAGCATCGGGAACGGCGGCTCCTTCATCGGCACGCCCTTGGCGTCGGTGATGCCCCAACCGCAGGGCAGCGACCCCAGCCCGTCGTCCGCGACATCGTCGCCGGACAGCACCGCAATGACGCCGGGCGAAGCCAGCGCCGCGGTCTTGTCGATGCCGCGCAGCACGGCGTGACCATGCGGCGAGCGAACGAACACGCCTGCGGTCATGCCCGGGCGCTTGATGTCGGATACGTAATTGCCACGGCCTGTGAGGAAGCGCTGGTCCTCCTTGCGCTTTGGCGCGGCGCCGATTCCGATCACATTGCCCATGTCACTCTCCCTTGGCGGCGTTCATGGCTGCCGCGCCAGCCATGACCGAGACGACGATGTTCTGATAGCCGGTGCAGCGGCAGATATTGCCTTCCAGGCCATGGCGGACGTCGGCCTCCGTCAGGTCCGGCTTCTCGGTCGCGAGCGCAATCGCGGTCATCAGCATGCCGGGCGTGCAGAAGCCGCATTGCAGGCCGTGATGCTCGCGAAACGCCTCCTGCATGGGGTGCATCTGGTTCGAGCCGGGCGCACCCTGCAGGCCTTCGATCGTGAGCAGCGTGGCGCCGTGGAGTGCCGGCGCGAGCATTGTGCAGCTCTTCACCGGCAAACCATCGAGATGAACCACGCAGGCGCCGCACTGGCTGGTGTCGCAGCCGATATGGGTGCCGGTGAGATTGAGCTGCTCGCGCAGCAGCTCGGCGACCAGAGTCGCCGGTTCGACATCCACGGTGGTGGGCCGGCCGTTGAGTGTGAAGGATATCTGCACGGTCATACTCCTGCGCGACGGGTCTCTAGGCGAGCGGACGTGCGCTGCCCGTGGCCCATGTGGCCATCACGACATCGCCGACGGTGAACGGATCTGCGAAGAAGGTCTTTTCCGGCACGTAGGCCACGAACTCGTCGTCCGGAACGGTGTCGAGCATGACCTTGACGAAGTAGCCCTGGTACTCGATCGCGAGCACCCGGCTCGGCAGCGAGGTGGTGCAGCCCGGCGGTAGGTCCCTTCCCGGCCGAACCAGCGCAACATCATCGCGACGCACGGCGATGTCGACCCTGTCTCCGACACTGACGGTCGAGCGCGCCTGAAGCGGGACCTCGATGCCCGAGGGAGCAGCTTGCGCGAGCGTGAAGCTGGCGCCGTTGACTTTTTCCACTCGACCGGACAGCACGTTCTGGCCGCCCATGAATTCCGCGACGTAGCGATCGTGCGGATGGGCGTAGACGTCGCGGGCCGGACCGGCCTGCTTGATCTTGCCGTGCTCCATCACCACGACGAGATCGGCCAGCGCGATCGCCTCGAGCTGGGTGTGGGTGACGTGGATGAACGTGATGCCGAGTTCCTGCTGCATCCGACGCAACTCCTGGCGCATCTGGACGCGAAGCTGCTCGTCCAACGCCGAGAGCGGCTCGTCGAGTAGCAGCACCCGCGGCTCCGTGATCGCCGCCCGTGCCAGCGCGACACGCTGCTGCTGGCCACCGGAGAGTTGAGCCGGCAGGCGGTCGGCGAACTGCGTCAATCGCACCTTTTCGATCATGGCATCGGCCGCACGCAACCGATCGTTCTTGGGCTGCCCCCGTACGCGCAGAGCAAAGGCGATGTTCTCCCGTACGGTCAGATGCGGAAACAGCGCGTAGGACTGGAACATCATCGCGGTGCGCCGCTGCACCGGCGCGAGGCCGACGACGTTCTGACCGCCGATGACGATCTCGCCAGCGGTCGGATCCTCGTGGCCGGCAATCATGCGCAAGATCGTGGTCTTGCCACAGCCGGAGGGGCCGATGAAGCAGCAATAGGCGCCGTCCGCGATCTTGAGATTCACGCCGTCGACCACATTGGTGACGCCGTCAAAGCTCTTACAGACGCCGGCCAGTTCGATATCGCCGCGATCGTTCTTCATTCCCGACCCTTGATCTGGCTGCCGCGCTTCTTCTGGATCAGCAAGATGCTGCCGAGGCTGGCGCCGATGACGATGAAGGAGACGATGGTGGTGACCGTGCCCAGCGCGTAGAGCGAGGGTGAGGTGACGTTCAGCGTCATGCTCCAGATTTCCAGCGGCAACGTGTTCAGGGATCCCGCGGTCTGAAGGCTGCGCGCGAACTCGTCGTAGGAGAGTGTGAAGCCGAACAGCGCGACGGCGACGAGACCGGGCGCCAGCACCGGGATCATCACCAGCCAGATCGACTGCCAGCGGCTGGCACCGAGATCGTAGGCCGCCTCCTCCCAGACATGGTTGAAGCGCGACATCACCGCGAACATCACGAGCACGCCGAACGGCAGCGTCCAGGACAGCTGCGCGCCCAGCGCCGAAGTGTACCAGCTCGCGTTCAGCTCCAACGCCTGGAACAGCAGCCCTGTGCCGAGACCGAGGACCAGACCGGGGGCGACCAGGCTGCCGATCATCATGTAGAAGACAAAAGTGTCACCGCGAAATCGCCTGCGGAAACCGAGGCCTGCGAGGAATGACACCACCACGGTGATGATGGTGACGATGACCGCGAGCTTGATCGATCGGTCGAACGAACCCTTGACGTCGCCGGTGCGCACCTGAGTGAACAGGTCGACGAACCAGTGTAGCGACCGACCCTTCATCGGAAATACGAGGCCGCCTCGGATGTCCTGGAACGACAGGATGTAGATGCAGAACATCGGGCCGTAAAGCGCGATGACGTAGCAGGCGAACAGCGTCGCCAATACGTAGAACGTCCAGGGCCGCCCGCCGTTGCTCGGCGCGATCGCATTGGTCGCCACAGACTTGGACATGTCGGGTTTCGGCATGTCGGCGATCACCGCGCTCATCGCGTGATCTCCTGCCGGATGTCGACCGTGCGCAGGATCAGCGACACGATCGCCACCAGCACCAGCGTGAGCAGCACCGCGCTCGCCGCCGCGGTCGGATACTGCAGCACGCCGACGTCCTCGTAAAACGCGCTGACCACGGACGCCGACCCGCCGCCGGACATCACCTTGACCACGAAGAAGTCTCCCATCACGATAGAGACTACGAAGATCGTGCCGAGCGCGATTCCACTCTTGGACATCGGCACCACGATCAGGCGCATGATGTCGAAGCGGCTGGCGCCGGCGTCGATTGCGGCCTCGATCAGCCTCTTGTCGATCCGCGCCATGGAGTTGAAGATCGGCACGATCATGAAGATCGTGAGCTGGTGGACGTAAGCGATGACCACCGCGAGATCTGAGAACAGCAATACCTCCAGCGGCTGGCGGATCGCACCCGTTGCCAGCAGCGCCTGGTTGATCAGGCCTTCCTTGCCGAGCAGCGGGATCCAC
>JAEYTQ010000689.1 GCA_023433965.1 Pseudomonadota bacterium
TCTATGACGAGGTGCTGCGGCTCGCCGACCGCCACGGGCTCGCGATGCCTGCGTCCGTGCTCGCGCGCGACGTTCGCGAGACCCACAGCTTCAACGAAGGCGTGCTGCAGGCCTGGCGCGTCGTCTACGAGGCGCCGGAGACCCATTGGATGCTCTACGAGCTCGCCGAGAAGCTGGTCGACTTCGAGGATTATTTCCGCCGCTGGCGCTTCAACCACGTGACCACCGTCGAGCGCGTCATCGGCTTCAAGCGCGGCACCGGCGGCACCGGCGGCGTCAGCTATCTCAAGCGCATGCTGGAGGTCGAGTTGTTTCCCGAGCTCTGGCGTGTGCGTACGATTCTGTAGGGATGTCCATGACCAGGCTCCGCGTCTACGACGACACCAGGGCGTTATTCCATTTGCCCGACGGCGTCATTTATCTCGACGGCAATTCGCTGGGTGCGCTGCCGTTGGGCGTTGCCGAGCGTGTCCATCGCGTGATCACCGAGGAATGGGGCAAGGAGCTGATCCGTGCCTGGAATACCGCAGGCTGGTATGCCCAGCCGCGCCATGTCGGCGATCGTATCGCGCGGTTGATCGGTGCTGCCGCCGGCTCGGTGATGGTCGGAGACACGCTGTCCCTGAAGGTCTATCAGGCACTCGCCGCCGCGCTGGACATGAATCCGTCCCGCAAGATCGTCCTTTCGGACACCGGCAACTTCCCGACCGACCTCTATATGGCCGAGGGCCTGATCGAAACACTCGGGCGCGGCCATCAACTGCGACTGGTCGCGCCGGAGCAGATCGAGGCGGCGTTGTCCGAGGAGATTGCGGTACTCTACATCACCGAGGTCGACTACCGCACCGGACGTCGCCACGACATGGCGAAGCTGACGGCGAAGGCGCATGCGCTCGGCATCGTCACGGTGTGGGATCTCGCCCATTCCGCCGGCGCGTTGCCGGTCGATCTCGCCGGGAGCGGCGCCGACTTCGCCGCGGGGTGCACCTACAAATACATCAACGCCGGTCCCGGGGCGCCTGCGTTCCTCTATGTCGCTCCGCGCCATGCCGACAGCGCGCGCGCGGCCCTGTCGGGATGGATGGGCCATGCAAAGCCGTTTGCGTTCGAGCTTGCCTATGCGGCGGCGGGCGGTGTCGAGCGGATGCGCGTCGGAACCCCGCCGGTGCTCGCCTTGGCGGCGCTGGAGGCCTCGCTGGATATTTGGGACCGTGTCGACCTCGCCGAGGTTCGTGCGCATTCGCTGTCGCTCGGCGATCTTCTGATCAGTGAAGTCGAACGCCGCTGTCCGCAGCTCAAGCTCGTCACCCCGCGCGCGCATGAGCGCCGCGGCTCCCAAGTCTCCTTCGCCTTCGGGGGCGGCTACGCTGCGATGCAGGCCCTGATCGACCGCGGCGTGATCGGCGATTTCCGCGCGCCGGACATCATGCGGTTCGGGATCACGCCGCTGTACATCGGCGAGAGCGAGATCGTGCGGGCGGCCGAGATCGTCGAGGAGGTGATCGTGGACGAGGCGTGGCGGCGGCCGGAATACCAGGTGGTGCATGCGGTGACGTGAGGGCAGTCTCGCGACGGATGTGCAACTCACCGGGACACGAGAATGTCGGGCTGGGCGCCAACATCAGCAACGCCATTACCTCGGACGTCATTGCTTTGTGCCGTGAAGCAATTCACGCTGACACAACAAGCAATTGGGAGGAGATCCGATGACGCCGCTCGAGAAACTTAAAGCGATGAAGATGCCGTTCGCCGAACTCAAGGGCGTCGAGTTTGTCGAGGCCGAGAAAGACCGCGTGGTGGCGCGGATGATCGTCCGGTCCGATCTCTGCACGCTTCACCACACCATCCATGGCGGGGCCGTGATGGCGCTGGCCGATTCCGTCGGCGCCGCGGCGACCGTGATCAATCTGTCGGAGGACGCCAAGGGCACGACCACGCTGGAGAGCAAGACCAATTTCGTCGGCGGGGCGAAGCAGGGAACCACCATCATCGCTACCGCCACTCCGGTCCATCGCGGCCGGCGAACCCAGGTCTGGACCACCCGATTGGAAACGGAGGATGGCAAGCTGGTCGCCGTGGTCACTCAGACGCAGTTGATCCTGTAAGACTACGGGCTTTGATTTCGTTAACGAATTAGTCGTGCCTCGTGCCCGAAACTTGGGCAGGTCTCTGCCTTGAAAATTATGGTGCGATGCACAATATAGGAGGCCTAGGGATTCGAACGCCTCCTCGAGGGATACCAAGAGGAGTTTCTGACGTGGTACTTGAAGACACCGTCCGTACCGTTCCCGGCTATGTACGGACCCTGATCCAGCAGGAGGAATTGCCGCTCCTGCGCGATCACCTGCTGAGGCTCGATGCCGGCAGCCGGCATGACCGTTTCAACGGCTTTCTCGACGACAGCTTCATCGAGCGCTACGCCGCCCGCTGCGCCGAGGACGGCACAGTGATCGTTGCCTATATCGTCGATGGCGTGGTTCGCGGTGCGGCCGAGCTGCATCCACCGGAGGGCGATTGCCTGCCTGAAGTCGCTTTCAGCGTGGAAGCCTCCGCGCGCCGCCAAGGCGTGGGCACGCTGCTGTTCCGCCGCTTGATCGCGGAGGCGCGTTGGAAGGGCTACAAGCAGTTGCGCATCACGACGGGCGCCGAGAATCACGCGATGCGGGCGCTCGCCAGGAAGTTCGGCGCGCATCTGGCTTTCCGCCACGGCGAATCGACCGGTACGATCGATCTTGCCAAGACGCCCGAGGCCGAGCTCGCCGATCTCGCGGCGTCGCCTTTCAGGGCCGGCCGCGCTCTTCTCAGCTTCAACAGCACGTGCTGGAAGCTGATCTCGAGCATGTACGACAATCGCGCTGCGTAGCCGGAAATTTGCGGACGTGAATCACAAAGCGGACCGGGGAGGCCGGTCCGCTTTCGTATTCCGTGCGACGGAGTGAATGCTCAGCTGCGGGCGCCGGTACCGAAGCGGCGAACGGTACGGCGTTCGACAACGACGGAACGCTGCGCGCCCTGTTCGCCGGCGATCACGCGCGTGGCGGTAATGCGGCTGTTGGTGCGCGCCTGTTTCTTTACTTCGGCCTGGACGACGTCGAGCGGCATCCCCATCAAGGCTGCGG
>JAEYTQ010000188.1 GCA_023433965.1 Pseudomonadota bacterium
GCCTCGCAGAGCAGCATCGCCTCGCGCGTCTTGGCCGCAACGCCGCCGAGCGTGCCCGAGGACGGCGAGGGGCGGATGAAGGCGTCGGCGGAGGCCGACAGCCGTGCCATCCGCGTCTTGTCGCCGAGGATCGAGCCGCCGCTGCGTGCCGAGGACGGATCGACCGCAAGCACCGCGACCTTGTGGCCCTGCTGGATCAGGTAAATGCCGAGCGCGTCGATGGTGGTGGACTTGCCGACGCCGGGCGATCCCGTGATGCCGACGCGGAAGGCCTTGCCGGTGTCCGGGAGCAGCATCTGCACCAGCTCCCGCGCCAGCGCCTGATGATCGCCGCGCCGGCTCTCCACCAGCGTGATGGCGCGCGCCAGCGCGGCGCGGCTGCCGGCGCGGAGCTCCCTGGCGAGGGTTTTGATGTCGAGACTGGCCTTCTGAATCATGCCCTGATGTACAACGGTCGGCCGACGCAGGCGAGAGCTTCGCGCCTGCCCTCCGACTGCGCCCGTCAGGGGGCCGGGGCGACCTCGCTCAGGGCTGCCGGCTTTCCCTTGATCCCGCGCCACAACATGGTGCCCCAGATCAGCAGCGTCACGACCCCCAAGGTCGCGGCGATCGGCCGCTCGAAGAACATGATGAGCGCTCCGTCCGCCTTGATCATCGATGTCATGAAGTTCTGTTCGAGCATCTCGCCGAGGACGAGTCCCAGGATGGCCGGCGCGATCGGGAAGCCGTGCTCCTCCATCAGCCAGCCGATCAGGCCCATCACCGCCATCATGATGACGCCGTAGACCGAATTGGTCATGGCGTAGGACCCGACCAGGCAGAACATCAGGATCACCGGCAGAAGCACGTTTCGCGGCACCCGCAAAAGCTGCTTGCCGCCCTTGATCGCGATCCACCCGAGCGGCAGCATCAGAATGTTGGCGAGAACGAAGATGATGAACACGGCGTAGATGAATTGCGGGTTCTGCAGGAATACGGTCGGCCCGGGATTCATCCCTTTCATGTAGAGGACGCCGATCACGATCGCCGTGATGGAATCGCCGGGGATGCCGAACACCAGCGCCGGGATCCAGGCGCCGCCGAGAGCGGAATTGTTGGCCGAGGTTGCATCGACGATGCCTTCGATATGGCCGGTCCCGAACTTTTCCGGCTCCTTCGAAAAGCGCTTCGAGATCGCGAACGAGATCCAGGCCGCGATGTCGGCGCCGGCTCCGGGGAGCGCACCGATCAGAACGCCGATGGTCGATCCGCGCAGGAAATTGAACCAGTAGCGCTTGAAGACGGCGAAGACGCCGCTGAAGATGTTGCCGATCTTCTGCGCGATCACGGCTCCCGTCACATCGGCATGGACCATGCCGCGGAGCAGTTCCGACAGCGCGAACATGCCGATCATCGCGGGAATGAAGCTGATACCCTGCAATAGTTCCACGCTGCCGAAGGTGAAGCGCGGATAGCCCGCTGCCGGGTCGATGCCGATGCAATTGATGGCGAGCCCGAACAACAGGGAGGTGATTCCCTTCAGCGGCGCGTCGCTGGTCATGAAGACGGCGCAGGTCAGGCCGAGCAGCGCCAGCCAGAAATATTCGAAAGAGGAGAAATTGATCGCGACCTCGGCCAATGCCGGCGCACACACGATCAGGATGGCGACGCCGACGAAGCCGCCCAGCACCGAGAACACCAGATTGACGCCGAGATTGAGGTCGAGCTGTCCGTTCCGGGACATCGCATAGCTCTCGTCCGTGTAGGCGGCCGACGCCGGCGTACCTGGAATGCGGAGCAGCGCCGCCGGAATGTCGCCGGCGAAGATGGCCATGGCGGTCGCGGTAACGATCGCCCCGAGTGCCGGCACCGGCTCCATGAAGAACGTCACCGGCACGAGCAGCGCGGTCGCCATCGTGGCGGTGAGCCCCGGCATCGCGCCGACGAACATGCCGAACGCTGCGGATGCGGCGATGACCCAGAGAACGTAGGGATCGAAGATGAGGCGGCTGGCTTCGAGCAATGCATCCATGGCGACCTCAGAGAATCGAATTCAGCCAGCCGCGCGGCAGCGGCACGCGGAGCAGCGTGGCGAAGAACCAATGGATCGTGAAGGTGCCGACCAGCGCGGTGACCGCGGCGATCCACGGCCGCACGCCGAGCCAAAGGAACAGCGTCATCAGAAAAAGCAGGGCGAGCGGAATGAATCCGACGGTTTCGGCCGCGAAGATGTAGAGCAGCAACAGAACGAGCACGAGGAAGAACGTGGCGAGACGGCGTGGCTCCTTGACCCATGGCGCGAGTTCGACCCACGGAGCGCCCATGCGCCGCGCGGTCAATCCATTCCATATCAGGATCCCGCCGCAGACGATTAAACCGGCGCTCAGGATGCGCGGGAAAAGCGACGGTCCGTACTTTTGTCCGGGAAAGTCGGGGAAACTGGCGGTCAGTGTGATCATCACGACGGCGAATATGATGAGCACCAGGCCGGCGATGGCATCGTTGGCGCGCAATGGCGGCTCCTGGAATCAAAGCGAGGCGCGCCGCGGACGGCGCGGCCTCCAGGTCGGGGCGGAGGGTGTTTTTCAGCCCCGCTTCAGGTCTTTGCGATACCGGCCGCCTTCATGGCTTCGCCCATCTGCGCGTCCGCCTTGTCCATGAAAGCGGCGTAGCCGGCGGCATCGTTCCATACGACGCCGAAGCCGCGCGACGACATGAAGTCGTTGTATTCCTTGGACTCGAAGATCTTCTTCAGCGCAGCCGTCAGCTTGGTTGCGACCGGCTGCGGAAGCCCCTTCGGGCCGGCGAAGCCACGCCAGGCCCCGGTCGTATAGTCGACGCCCATCGCCTCCTTGAGGGTCGGCACGTCGGGGAAGGTCGCTGCGCGCTTCGGCGCCATGATCGCGAGGCTGCGGGCCTTGCCGGCGTCGATCATCGCGCGGGCTTCCGGGATGGAGCAGGTGGTGAAGTCGATGCCGCCTGCGGCAAGATCTTGCATCGCGGGCGCGGCGCCATTCGAGGGCACCCAAGCCACCTGGTTCGGCGGCAGGCCCATGGCCTGGAGCCAGCCCACCAGAGCCAGATGCCAGATGCCGCCCTGGCCCGTGCCGGAGGCCTTGAACTTGCCGGGCGCGGAGGCCTTGATCGCGTCCGCCAAGTCTTTCACGGTCTTGTACTGTGAATCCGCCTTGACCTGGATGCCCGGAGGATCCTCGTTCATCAGAGCCAGCGGCGTGAAATCCTTGGGCGTGAGCTGCGTCAGGCCGGCCCAGTGCATCATCGCGATTTCAACGGTGATGATGCCGAGCGTGTAGCCGTCCGCTGTGGCGGTCGAGATCGCGGAATGGCCGACCACGCCGGAGCCGCCCGTGCGGTTGACGACGTTGACCGGCTGACCGAATTCCTTTTCGAGCAGCGCGCCGACGATGCGTGCGGTGGCATCGGTTCCCCCGCCGGCACCCCACGGGCAAATCAGCTGGATGGGCCGGGTGGGATAGGCGGCATCGGCGAACGCCGGCTTCAACCCGAAAGCGGCGGATGCCGCGACGGCGGCGGTCGAAGCCGCAAAGCTGCGGCGCGAAATCTTGGACATTGAATGGCCTCCCAGCGGCGCCCGTGACGCCGGGCGCTCTTGTCGATGGCGCATTCTAGTCGGCTTTGCAGCGCCGCCGCAAGGTAGCGCTACCAACGAGATCGCCAACCTGTGTGAAAGCCGGCGCCGAACCGATGGTTGGTCAGAAATCGGGTGGGTTTTGCCTGCGCGCGCAGCCAATTTGGGCGCGTAACCGAAATTCAAAGGCAAGCCATCGATGACCCAAGCCTATTACAGTGCCGTGTTGGACCACCCGCTGGGCGACGTCTGGTCGCTGATCCGCGATTTCAACAACTATCCCGCCTATATCGACGGCGTGAGCGAGAGCGAGATCGAAGACGACAAGCGCGGTGACGAAATCGGCGCCATCAGGCGCTTCTGCTATCTCGGAAACTGGATACGCCAGCGCCTGGTCGACCACTCGGACCGGCAGCACACACTCACCTATGCCGGTCTCGAAGCGCTGCCCTATCCGCAAGACGATGGCGCGCGCAGTCCGGCGCCGACGCGCTATCAAGGCACCATGCATCTGCGCCCGATCATCGAAGGGGACCGCACCCTGATCGAATGGTCGGTCGACCTCGAGACCGAACCTGCGGACGCCGATCGCTGGCAGGCGCTGTTTGCCTCCTGGATTCCCGATTGGACCGATTCCCTCGCGCGGACACTGGGTCGGACCCGCCCGCGATCCGTCTAGTGATCGCTCACGGCTCGTCAGCGTCGCCCTTGGGCCGCGCGCCGCCGAAAATGCGCGCGCCTTCTTCCGTGAGGTACGGCTTCAGCGTTTCCCACGGCACGAACGCGACATATTCGCCTTCGGCATAAGCCCCGACGGCATAGGACGGATAGTGGAAGGTCAGGCCTGAGCTCTTGCCGGCTTCGGTTGACGGCGCGAGCGTCACCGCGCCGATCTTGAGCAGGCGCGGCTCCACGGACTTGAACCACTCGTCCGTCGCGGTCTCGCTTGTGCCGCGCTTCTTCTTCGCGTCCTTCAATGAAGCAATGATGGCCTTCATCATTGCGTTCATGGTCGGGCCATTGTCGGCGGTCTCGGTGAAGAACGGGCGGATCGAGATGCGCTTCTTGCCGGTCTTGTCCCACAGGATCGTGTTCACGTCCGAGTTGGGATGCGCGCCACGCGTGTTCATGTAGTCATTGCGTAGGATGCTAGTATAGCGGTCGGCAACGACGGAGCGGATCTCGTATTTGCGCTCGAACTCCCAGCGACCTTCCCAAGAGGACTGTGGATCGGCTTTGCGCGCGGCGGCAGCTTCCGCGGCATTCCTGTCGAGCCACTTCTTGCCTTCGGCGAGGCAATCCGCCGCCAGCGCCGTATCCGCCTTGATCCTGTCGTCGAGGAAGACGCGTGCCTCGATGCTCCTGGTCTTGACGACGGCGTCGCGCTTGGGGTCGGCGGCGCGGGCGGGACCGAACAGGGCGCCGCAGACCGGGGCGACAGCGAGCGCGCGCATCAACATCGGCGCGAGAGACATCACGCGAAATCCTTCTTGTCGGGAAATAGACGGCGAAACTACTCCGCCGCCTCGCTATGCCCCAGCCGGGCGTTCAGCTTGCGGATCAGCTCCTCGGCGGCGTCCGCAATCACGGTGCCGGGCGGGAAGATCGCCTCGGCGCCGGCGGCATAGAGCGCGTCATAGTCCTGCGGCGGCACCACGCCGCCCACGATGATCATGATGTCGTCGCGGCCTTGCTTCTTCAGCGCGGCCTTCAGCTCAGGCACGGCGGTGAGGTGGGCAGCCGCCAGCGAGGAGACGCCGAGGATGTGCACGTCGTTCTCGACCGCCTGCCGCGCAGCCTCATCCGCAGTGGCAAACAGTGGGCCGATGTCGACGTCGAAGCCGATATCGGCGAAGGCCGACGCGATCACCTTCTGGCCGCGATCGTGGCCGTCCTGGCCGATCTTGGCGACGAGAATGCGGGGGCGACGGCCTTCGGCCTCCTCGAAGGCGTCGATCAGCGCTTGCACCTTCTCGACCTGGTTGCCCATGCTGGACGCCTCCCGCTTGTACACGCCGGTGATGGATTTGATCTCGGCGCGGTGCCGGCCGAACACCTTCTCCAGCGCGTCCGAAATCTCGCCGACGGTCGCCTTCGCACGCGCGGCGTCGATCGCGAGCGCGAGCAGGTTGCCGTTGCCTTCGCCGGCCGAACGCGTCAGCGCGTCGAGCGCGGCATCGACGTCCTTCTGGTTGCGCTCGGACTTGAGCCGCTTGAGCTTATCGATCTGAAGCCGGCGGACGTTGGTGTTGTCGACCTTCAGGATTTCGATCCTGTCCTCGTCGGTCGGCTTGTACTTGTTGACGCCGATCACCGCCTGCTTGCCGGCATCGATCCGCGCCTGGGTCTTGGCCGAAGCTTCCTCGATCCGCAGCTTCGGCACGCCGGCTTCGATGGCCTTGGCCATGCCGCCGAGCTCCTCGACCTCCTGGATGTGGCCCCAGGCCTTGGCGGCGAGGTCGCGCGTCAGGCGTTCGACATAATACGAGCCGCCCCAGGGATCGATGATGCGGGTGGTGCCGCTCTCCTGCTGCAGGAACAGCTGGGTGTTGCGGGCGATGCGCGCCGAGAAATCGGTCGGCAGCGCCAGGGCTTCGTCGAGCGCATTGGTGTGCAGCGACTGGGTGTGGCCTTGCGTCGCCGCCATCGCCTCCACCGTCGTGCGCATCACGTTGTTGAACACGTCCTGCGCGGTCAGCGACCAGCCGGAGGTCTGGCTGTGGGTGCGCAGCGACAGCGAGCGCGGATCCTTCGGGTTGAATGGCTTCAAGAGCTTTGCCCAGAGCAGGCGCGCCGCGCGCAGCTTGGCGACCTCCATGAAGAAGTTCATGCCGATCGCCCAGAAGAACGACAGCCGCGGCGCGAAGCGGTCGACGTCGAGGCCGGCGGCAAGGCCGGCGCGCAGATATTCGACGCCGTCGGCGAGCGTGTAGGCGAGCTCGAGGTCCTGCGTCGCGCCGGCCTCCTGCATGTGATAGCCGGAGATCGAGATCGAATTGTACTTGGGCATCCGTTGTGAGGTGAAGGCGAAGATGTCCGAGATGATCCGCATCGAAGGCGCAGGCGGATAGATGTAGGTGTTGCGCACCATGAACTCTTTCAGAATGTCGTTCTGAATGGTGCCCGACAGCTTCTCCGGCGGCACGCCCTGTTCCTCGGCGGCGGCGACGTAGAGCGCGAGGATCGGCAGCACCGCGCCGTTCATGGTCATGGACACGCTCATCTGGTCGAGCGGAATGCCGGCGAACAGCGTGCGCATGTCGTAGATGGAATCGATGGCAACGCCGGCCATGCCGACGTCGCCGCCGACGCGCGGATGGTCGGAGTCGTAGCCGCGATGGGTGGCGAGGTCGAATGCGACCGAGAGGCCCTTCTGTCCGGCCGCCAGGTTGCGGCGGTAGAACGCGTTGGAATCCTCCGCCGTGGAGAAGCCGGCATATTGCCTGACCGTCCAGGGCTGGTTGACATACATGGTCGGGTAGGGACCGCGCAGATAGGGCGCGATGCCCGGATAGGTCTCGAGGAAATCGAGCCCGGCGAGATCGGCCTCGCCATAGGCGGGCTTCACCAGGATGCCCTCCGGCGTCAGCCAGGGCTCGGCGCTGCCGGCAGGCACTGCGGTGGCGGCGCGCTCGAAGGCGATGTCGGCGAAATCAGGAATGCGGCTCATGGCTTCAACCATATCATCAATCATGATCCGGATGCTGATGGCTGACGATGGTCGCCATCTTCTCCGGTCCGTAATTCTGCTGCGTGGTCTGGCTCGGGAGGTTGGCGATGCCCACCACCCAGCCGAGGCGGGATTCGGTGCCGAACTGCCGCGTCGGGATCACGCGGTCGGGACGGTCGAACGCGCCGGTCATGATCTCGATGCGGTCGCCATCGACGCGGCCGAAGCTCAGCGGCGTGCCGCAGGCGGCGCAAAAGCCGCGCTCGGCGATGGTCGAGGAGCGGAAGAACGACGGCTGTCCCCTGGCCCAGGCAAAGTCCGTCTTGTTGATGTCGGCAAAGGACGCGAACGGCGCGCCGGCCGCCTTCTGGCACATGCGGCAGTGACAGATCGAAATCCTGGTCGGCGCGGTCATGACGGCAAAGCGCACGGCGCCGCATTGGCAGCCGCCGGTGAGAACGGGTTTGCTGGTCTCGGTCATGCCTGCTCCATCCGTCGGTAGGCGTCCTGCAGCGTGGCAAGCGCATCGCCTCCGGCGAAGACAAAGCCCGTGACGCCGGCTGCCCGCAGCGCCGCCTCGGCATCCGCCGGGCGGCCTGCCAGATAGATAGGCCGGCCGCCGGCCGCTTGCAGGGCCTTCGCCGCAGCTTCGGCGTGTTCCGTGTAGACCTTGTCGCTGGAACAAAGACAGGCGAGCTCTGCGCCGGAGGCCTTGAACGCGGCGGC
>JAEYTQ010000112.1 GCA_023433965.1 Pseudomonadota bacterium
CCACAACGCGGTGCTGTCCCCCATGTCGCTGCGCTCACACGGGCTACGAGACCGTCGTCAGGGGTGTACAAACGAAAATGCCCGGGACAGGCCCGGGCACTTGCATCGTCGATACCTGCAAGAGGCCGCTCACGCCCCCACCATCGGCATCCGCGGATATTCGCCGGGCGTGCCCGCCGGCGGGATCGGGATGCCCCCATCGGCATATTCGTTGAGCTTGTTGCGCAAGGTGCGGATCGAGATGCCGAGGATGTTGGCGGCGTGGGTGCGGTTGCCGAGGCAGTGCTTCAGCGTCTCCAGGATCAGGTCGCGTTCGACGTCGGCCACGGTGCGGCCGACCAACGCGCGCGTCACCTGCTCGGCGGCCATGGTGGCATGCGCGACCGCCGGTGCGGTCTTGGCCAGATCGAGGCGGTCGCCGTCCGGCGTGATGATGGCATCGGCGCCGATTTCGTCGCCCTGCGCCATCAGCACCGCGCGGTGCATGGTGTTCTCGAGCTCGCGGACGTTACCCTGCCAGCGGTTGGCGGAGAGCACGCGGCGCGCTTCCGCCGAGATCGGGCGCAGCGGCACGCCGTTGGCTTCGGCATATTTCTTCACGAAATGCTGGGCGAGCTCCAGGACGTCGGCGGGACGCTCGCGCAGCGGCGGGATCTTCAGATTGACGACGTTGAGCCGGAACAGCAGATCCTCGCGGAACGTGCCTTCGCGCACCGCCTCGGCCAGATTGCGGTTGGAGGTCGCGATGATGCGGATGTCCACCGGCACCGGCTTGGTGCCGCCGACCCGGTCGATCACCCGCTCCTGAATGGCGCGCAGCAGTTTGGATTGCAGGCGAACGTCCATCTCCGAGATTTCGTCGAGCAGCAGCGTGCCGCCGGTGGCTTCCTCGAACTTGCCGATGCGGCGCGCGACTGCGCCGGTGAAGGCGCCCTTCTCGTGCCCGAACAGCTCGGATTCCAGGAGGTGCTCGGGGATCGCGGCGCAGTTGATCGAGATGAAGGGGCGCTTGGCGCGGGCCGAGCGGCCGTGGACGTAGCGGGCCAGCACTTCCTTGCCGGTGCCGGATTCACCGGTGATCATCACCGAGGCGTCGGAACCGGCGATCTGCTGCGCCAGCTTGATCACCTTCGCCATGGCGTCGTCGCGATAGACCAGCTCGCGGGAATCGTTGGCGACCGCGGCGAGCACAGCGGCGATCAGTTCAGGATCCGGCGGCAGCGGGATGTATTCCTTGGCGCCGGCATGGATCGCGGCAACCGCGGCGCGGGCGTCGCTGGTGATGCCGCAGGCGACGATCGGGGCGTGGATGTGCTCGGCCTCCAGCCGCAGCACAAGGTCGCGGATGTCCAGGGCGACGTCCACCAGCAGGAGGTCGGCGCCCTTGCCGCCGCGCAGCACGCGCATCGCCTGCTCGTGATCCTCGGCATGGGTCACGGTGGCGCCGTTCTCCATCGCGATCTTGGTGGCCGTGGTGAGCTGGCCCTTCAAGGTGCCAACGATGAGAAGCCGCATGTCAGTCTCCTGTCCGTCTGTTCGCGCTGCCGCGCGTCATGTCCTTGCGTGTCGTGTCAGCCGCGTTCGGCCTTGATGATTTCCGTCATGGTCACGCCGAGCTTGTCCTCGACCAGGACGACTTCGCCGCGGGCGACCAGCTTGTTGTTGACGTAGATGTCGATGGCTTCGCCGACGCGGCGGTCGAGCTCCAGCACGGTACCGGGCCCGAGCTTGAGAAGCTCGCCGACGTCCATCTTGGAGCGGCCGAGCACGGCCGAGACCTGCACGGGGACGTCGAACACCGCCTCGAGGTCGGCCGCAGCGCGCGCCGCATATTCGTCCTCGTTGTAGCCGACGTCAGTGCCGGCAGGCGGCATCGGGCCGTTGAGATCGGGCAGCGGGACCTGTCCGTCAGTGTCGCTCATGGTTTAATTCCCCCTGCGGGACGCGATATAGCGTCCGACCATTTCGTCGATCTTGGCCGCGATGGCACCGCGCTCCAGCACGACGCCGCCATCGGCCCATTCGATCCGGCAGTCGCCGGTGGCGATTTCCGGCTCCGCCAGGATCACCAGCCGGCCCTCGAAGCCGCTCTGCTTGGCCAGCCGCTCGATCTTCTCGCGGGCGGCATCGTAGAGCGCATCGTTGATGCGGACGACGAGATGCGGCGTTGCGACCAGGTGCGAGAAGCAGTCCTTGACCAGCGCGATGACCTCGCCGAGCGGCTCGGCGGCGACGAGGTCGGCGCACAGCTTCTTCGCCACGGCGATCGCGACCTCGACCGCCTCGGTCTCCATCCTGGTCTCGATGTTGCCGATGCCGGATGCGACGCCCCGGATCGCGACGTTGATCTGTTCCATGGCGAGGGCAATGCGGCGGTCGCTTTCGGCCTTGGCCTCGCGCTGGCCGGCGGCAAAGCCGTTCTGGTAGGCGCGCGCCTCGGCTTCCGCCACCTTCTGGGCGATCTCGGCCGCGGTCGCGGCCTTTTCGCGCGTCGCCCGCTCGGGCGCCGCGAAGTCGGTATCGAACAGGAATTTTGCCGGAGCGGCCATCAGTACACCAGCTCGTCGTCGGCCCGGTTCTTGGTCAGCATGATCTCGCCCTTGGCGGCGAGGTCCTTGGCGAGATTGACCAGCAACGCCTGGGCCTCGTCGACGTCGCGCAGGCGCACCGGGCCCATCGCCGCCATGTCGTC
>JAEYTQ010000136.1 GCA_023433965.1 Pseudomonadota bacterium
TGACGGCGCATCTTCACGCGCAACTCGCGCGCTACAAGGTTCCGCGCGAAATCGTCTTCGTCACCGACCTGCCGCGCACTGCGCTGGGCAAGGTCCAGCATTTCCTGCTGAAGCAGCTTGATGCGCAGTCGCGCGCGCAAGGAGAGGCATCTTGAAGATTGCGGTTCTGGGTGGGGGAAACGGCTCTTTCGCGGCCGCGGGCGATTTTGCACTCTCGGGGCACGAGGTTCGGCTCTGGCGCCGCGATACCGATCACGTTGCGGCTCAGCGCGCCGCCGGTTCGCGTATCCTCGTGAAGGATCACAATGGTCGTCACGACGTGAAGTTGGCGCTGGTCACGACCAATATCGCCGAGGCGGTCAACGGCACGGAATTGATCCTGTGCCCCGCTCCCGCCTTCGCACAACCGGATATTGCCCGCCTGCTCGCCCCGCATTTGCGAGACGGCCAGGTCGTGTTTCTACCGCCGGCGACATTCGGCTCGATGATCTTCGCCCAGGCCGCGCGGGATGCCGGCAATCTCGCCAAAGCAAGCTTTGCCGAAACCGGCACGCTGCCCTGGCTGACCCGTAAGCACGGACCGTTCGAGGTCGCGATTACCATCCGCGCGAAGCGCTTGCCGGTCGGTGTGTTTCCACTCGATCAGGCGCCGCTTGCCCTCGATGTCATCGGACGCGCTTTCCCGGGCGTGATTGAGCCGTGTGGAGACGCGCTGTCCGGAGCGCTCATGAATGCAGGTCCGATCATCCATCCGCCGCTGATCGTAATGAACGCAGGGCCGATCGAGCATTTCGAGCGCTGGGACATTCACAAGGAAGGCACGCAAGCTGCGATCCGGCGGGTTACGGACGCCCTAGACGCCGAGCGCATCGCGGTGCGCGAGGCACTCGGTTACGGCGCGCCGCATTTTCCGCTTGCGCATCACTACGCCAACGAAGGTGAGATCTGGATGTACGGCCGCGGCTCGCACGATCGCCTGACCGATTCCGGCGATTGGCGCGAGCGGATCGCGCTGACCGAGCATCGCTACATGCGTGAGGACCTGCGGCTTGGGTTATCTCTGCTGGTGTCCGTCGCCGACCTCGCTGGCGTGGCCACGCCGCTGGCCAAAGCGTTCCTGTCGATCGGCGGCGGGGTCTGCGGCGAAGACTTCGCGCGAGGCGGCCGAACGCTCGAGACGCTCGGGCTTGACCAGCTCAGCAAGGCTGAATTGCAGACGCTGCTCCGCAATGGATTCTGATCAATGACCCGTCGTGTCAAAATCGCCTGTCTCGGCGCTGGCCGCATGGGCCGCGGCATCGCCGTTGCCTTCGCTTATGCAGGGCACAGCGTCACAATGATTGATATCAAGCCGCGCTCCGCGGAGGATTCTGCAAAACTCGAGGCGGACGCACTCGGCGAAGTCGGGAGAACCTTCGCGAGCCTGTCAAAGCTGGGACTGCTGACCGAGGCGGATGTTGATCCGCTGATCGCGCGGGTCTCAGTGGTGCCGGCGAGCCGGAGCGGCACAGCGTTGGCCGAAGCCGGAATGGTCTTCGAAGGCGTTCCTGAAGTCGTCGAGCTCAAGCGCGAGGTGCTGGGGGCGGCGTCAAAGCAGGTCGGCCCAGACACCGTCATCGCGTCGACCACATCGACGATCCTCGTCGACGATCTCTCGGGCGCGATCGTGAACCCGCGCCGCTTTCTCAACGTGCACTGGCTCAACCCAGCCTATCTCATCCCGCTGGTCGAGGTTTCGCCCGGCAAGGCGACGGATCCGGCCGTCATCGACGAGGTCAAGACGCTACTCGAAGGCATCGGCAAGGTGCCTGTGGTCTGCGCCGCCACGCCGGGTTTCATCGTCCCCCGCATTCAGGCGCTGGCAATGAACGAAGCCGCGCGCATGGTCGAGGAAGGCGTCGCCAGCGCCGAAGAGATCGACAAGGCGATTCGCTACGGCTTCGGCTTCCGATATGCCGTGCTCGGGCTGCTCGAATTCATCGACTGGGGCGGCGGCGACATTCTCTACTACGCGAGCAGGTATCTGGAAGGTGCGCTTGGCAATGAGCGCTACCGTGCGCCGGACGTCATTTCACGCAATATGCACGATGGCCGGATAGGCCTGCGCACGGGCGCGGGGTTTCTCGATTATTCCGGGCTCGACGTCGACGCCTATCGCGTGAAGCGGTTGCAGGCCATGGTCGACCTGCTCCGGCACTTCGACCTCGCCCGGCCGCCCGTACTCGATCGGGGCTAGCCGAAGACGTCCTGAAGCACGCCCTCGCGCACCACCGGGATGCCGTCGAGTTCGATGTTCGTTCCCATCATCGGCAGGTCGAAATGCCCCGCCGTATAGCGCCCTGCGAACTCGTTCGCGCCGGTCGAGAACAGGAAATTGCCGGAGACGGCGCGAATTTCGGTGCCGTTGGTGTCGCGCTGGTCGTACATCGACAGCGCCTCGTAGCGCGCGCCGGGGTTCATGCCGAAGCCCACATGCGAAACCGCATAGGCCTCGCGGTCGCCCCAAGCCGCGAGATAGGCCCGCATCATCGCGGCATCCGTGCCTTCGCCTTCCAACTCGACGACATAGTCGTCCTTCAGGGTCATCTTCACAGGCGAGGTCAGGTAGCGCTTGAAGGTCAGGTTGATGTCGCCGGGCGCCATCACCAGCGTGCCATTGATGGTCCCGCTCTTGGGAAAGCTGACGACGATGCCGCCCGGCCAATGCGCCAGCGTGCCAGGCTTGTCGGTCCAGCCCCATACGCCGACCGTGGAGGCGCCGACCATGTCGACGTCGAGCGCCGTGCCAGCCTTCGAGGTCACCCGCATGCGCTTCGTTCCACGCAGCATCTTGGCCGCGGCACGAACACGCTTCTCGAGCGCGGAATCCGGCACCATTCGCTCCAGAGCCTCCGGATGTTCGTTGGAGATCACCAGAATTCGCGCACCGGCTTTCAGGATCTCGGGCGTCTCGACCGCGTGCATGAGCCCCTCGATGGTGCAATCCACCACGAAACCCGCCTGCTGAAGCGCGGTGATGACCGGGCCGAGCCGCTGGATCGCCTCGCTCGCCCCAGTCGAGCGTACCGGAACGATGTTCCGGTTGCGTGGGGTCGGCATCACCACATGAAACGGCCGGGCCCCCATGCGCAGCAGCGCTAGCTCCGCTAGATGCACGTTCAACGCGCGCGACTGGGTTTCCGAGAGGATCGCCGCCGTATCGCCGGATTTGACGGCGCATCGTTCGAAAATCTCACAAAATGCGTCGATCCATTTTGCCTCGATGCGGTCTGCCAGCATGGCTCACTCCCGGTCTTGTCTATTCTTCGTTCAGATCACGCTTCTGGAAAGCCCCGCAAGAGGTAAGACCGCAAGGCGCTCAGCAGCGCGTTCAGGATCAACCCCAACAGCGAGATCGTGATCAGCGGCACGAACATGTCGACGGCCTGAAATGTTCGGGCCGCCGTTACGAGCGCGTGCCCCAATCCGTCCGTCGACGTGATCATTTCGGCCAGAAACACCACGATACAGGAAATGACAAGTCCGATCCGGCACCCGGTCAGGATCGACGGCATCGCCGCCGGCAGCACCACCTTGAAGAGGATTTCACGGCGTGGCGTTCCCGCCGCCATGGCCGACCAGATCAGCTTCTGCTCGACGGTGGACGCACCATAGTAGGTTGAGAGCAGAATGGGGAAAAGCGCGTCCGCGGTCACAAGCGTGATCTTCGACCCGTGGCCGAATCCGAGCAGCAGCAATAGCGCCGGATAGAGCGCCACCTTGGGCAGTGGAGCCAAGATTCGGACGATCGGCCGCACCACGGCATTGATCGCGGGACTCGCGGCGGCCGCGATGCCGATGCTGACGCCGAGCACGACCGCAATCGCGAACCCGGCAAACAGCCGGACGAGGGTTGCTGCGATCTCCTGCTGAAACGTCCAGGTCACGAGCTGCTGAAGCAGCCGGCTGAAGACCATGCCCGGTGGCGGCAGCAAGACCGCGGGTGCAAAACCGAATGACACCAAGGCCTGCCAGAGGGCGATGATCAGCGCGATCGGGGCAATCCCGAGAAGGACGTTCGGAGAGAGAAAGCGCGCCATCATGAGAAGCTCAGCGGCATGTCGAACTGAGGTTCGGACCAACGTACGAGCCTCGCCCGAACCCTCTCGAAAATCGCATCGAGGCAAATGCCCATGGCGCCCACGATGATGATCATCGCGAATACGGTTTCATACTGGCCCATGTCGAGCGCATTGAAAAGGATGTTGCCGGCGCCGGACTGCCGGGCGATCATCTCGCTCGTGATCATCGTAATCAGCGCCAGCACTAGCCCCGTGCGGCATCCGGTCAGGATTTCCGGCAACGCCGCGGGTAGCACGATCCGCACCAGGCGTTGGGAGCGCGACAGGCCCATCGCGGCACCTGACCACAGCATCTTCTCTTCGACGGCTTTGGCACCCTCGAAACTATGGTAAATCACCGGAAGGCTGACACCGAGAAAAATCACCAGGGTCTTGGTGACGTCTCCGACGCCCAGCCAAAGCATGATGATCGGCATCAAGGCGGCCTTCGGCACCGGATAGATCACCATCAGAAGCGGATTGAAAAATGCCGCGACGCTCCGGCTGCGTCCCATCAGCAAGCCCAGCGGGATCGAAACCAACACCGCCACGCAGAACCCGAGCGCCATACGGCGAAGCGAGGCCAGGATGTTGATGAGGGATTCCTTGTCGCCGAGAATATCCGGAATCGCGCGGATCGCCTCGATCGCGGTCGGGAAACTGTCGTTCTTCAGCACAAGCGAGGCAACCTGCCAGGCCGCCAGCAACCCGACACAGGCCAGTACCGGAGCGGCTCGTCTGGTCAAGGCGGCCGGCGACATCATAGGGACGGCCCGGCTTCGTCGCTTTCATCGAACATGCGCTCGATATCGACGACGTATTTCTGATAGCGCGGGTCGAGCAGCAGTTCGTTGCGGCGGCGCGGCCGTGGCAGATCGATGTCGATGATCTCACGGATGCGGCCGGGGGATTTCGACATCATCACGACCTCGTCGGAGAGGAAGACGGCTTCGTCCACCGAATGGGTGACGAACAGCACCGTCTTGCGGTCACGCTCCCAGATGTTCAGGAGATCGTTCTGCAGGCGCGTCCTTGTGTGCGCGTCGAGCGCACCGAACGGCTCGTCCATCAACAGGACTTCGGGATGGTAGGCAAGCGTCCGCGCCAGCGCCACGCGCTGCTTCATGCCGCCCGACAGCTCCTTGGGATAGAAGTTCTCGTAGCCCTTGAGGCCGACCATCTCGATCAACGCGCGGCTCTGCGCTTCGGCCTCGACGGTGCGTACGCCCTGCTGGCGTGGGCCGTACATCACATTCCCCAGCACGGTCTTCCAGGGAAACAGGGCAAATTCCTGGAACACCGGTCCGCGATCCGGCCCCGGTCCCGTGATCGCCTGCCCCTTCATCTTCGCTACGCCGCTGGTCGGACTGACGAAACCGCCGACAATGTAGAGCAGTGTCGACTTGCCGCAGCCGGACGGGCCAAGGATGGAGACGAAGGCGCCTTCCTCGATCGTCAGGGAGATATCCGAAAGCGCCACATGATCCTTGCGGGCCGAGGTCTGAAAGACCTGCGAGACACGGTCGATCTCGATGATCGCAGAAGCTGGCTCTTGTCGCGCCACCGGTCTCACCCATTCGCTCGATCTCGCAGGCACTGCCGTCATCCCGTCTTCCGTCTCGCTCGCACGAACATTCAGCGGAACGAGCTTAGCAAGAAGCCTGCCAGACAGGCCCTCGTTCTCGCGCGCATGGGTGCGTTATTCGAACCAGGGCCATTCTGCCGGACCTTCATGCGTAACGGCTCCGCCCGGCGCCTGCCCGACCAGTCGCGCATATTTGGCGAGCGCACCTGCACGGTGACGGGGCGGACGCTGCTTCCAG
>JAEYTQ010000144.1 GCA_023433965.1 Pseudomonadota bacterium
CCGGCTCGAGATCGAGATCACGGAGTCGATGCTGCTGTCGAAATACGGTTCGGCCGCCTCGATCCTGAAAGCGCTGCTGCAGCTCGGCGTCACCGTGGCGCTCGACGATTTCGGCACCGGGTTCTCGTCGCTGACCTATCTGCGCAAGCTGCCGTTCAGCCGCATCAAGATCGACCAGTCCTTCATCCGCGACATGCTGGTGCAGCCGGATTGCGCCGCGATCGTGAAGTCGGTGATCTCGCTGGCGCGCGATTTGCGGATCGGCGTGGTCGCAGAGGGCGTCGAGACCGCCGACCAGCTCGACTATCTCAGGCAGATCGGTTGCGAGGAGGTGCAAGGCTATCTGATCAGCCGCCCCGTAGCCGCGGATGCGGTGATGACGCTGCTGGAGAGGAAGAAGATTCGGGCGATTTACGCGGCGTAGGGGCCATTGTGCCTCGGTGCCAGCGACGCGGGAGGTGCGTCCTCTCCCGCAAGCAAGCGGGAGAGGTGGAGACCGCGGCGACGCCCACTGCTCCCAACGAAATTTCGCTTTGGGCTAGGTCAGACCGCATCCGCGCGCAGCAGCGTATCCACGGTGATCGTACCCCGGGCGCGGGAGACGCAGGCGCAGATCTTCTGGTTGACCTGCTTCTGGTGGTCGCTGAAGAAGACGTCGCGATGGTCGATCTCGCCGTCGATGTCGACCACGTCGATGGCGCAGAGGCCGCATTCGCCGCGCTTGCAATCGGATATCACCTCGAAGCCGCTGGCGTTGAGCACGTCGAGCATCGAGCGCTCGCGCGGGATTTCGAGCTCGACACCGGAATCCTTCAAGCGCACCCTGAAGGTTTCGGTCGGCAACGTACCGCTGGAGCCGAAGGTCTCGTAGCGGAGATCGGGGAGCGGATGGCCTGCACCGATCCAGGCATGACGCGCGGCATCGAGCATCCGCATTGGGCCGCAGAACAGGGCCAGCGTTCCCTGCGGCAGTGAAGCGAACAACGCATCGAGATCGAGCCGCTTGCCCTCGTCGCTCGCGTGCACGACGAGGCGGTCGCCGAGCGTTGCAGCGAGATCATCGAGATAGGCGGCCTCACGACGCGAGCGCACGGCATAGTGCAACGCCACGTCGGCCCCGCGCCGCACCAGGGCCTGCGCGGCCCCGAGGATCGGCGTGATGCCGATGCCGCCGGCAATCAGACAGTATTTCTCGCGCGACCAGTCGACGGCGAGCAGCGAGGCCGGCTGGGTGATGTCGAGCCGCGCGCCCGGCTGCAAAGACCACATGTAGCGCGAGCCGCCGCGGGAATCATCGGTGCGGCGCACCGCGATCTTGAAGCCGCCCGGAGACGCCTCGCCGACCAGCGAGTAGGACCGCGTCTCCGGCTGCCCGCCGATGTCGATGCTCACATTGATGTGGCTGCCGACCGGATAACCGGCTTGGTCGAACCGATCCGGCTTGATCAGGAATTCGCGGATGCCGGGCGCGAGGTCGCGCGTTGACACCAGCGTTGCGGGAATCCAGGTCTCGATGAAGCGCATGGGACTGCCCTCAATCGGTTGCGGTCTTGATCAGCGCGAGCGCAGGCAACAGATCGAGATGGGTCCGGTTGCGCAGCGCGAGCCGCAGGTTTCGCACCGCGAGCCGGGCATGCTCGCGCATGACGGCTTCGGCACGCGCGCCTTCGCGGTTCTCGATGGCGTCGATCACGACACGATGATGCTCCTGGGCGATGACCAGGATCTGCTGCGCCTCGGGCAGTGCCGATTGCGCCATCACGAAACCGCTGGGCGAGGCAAACGGCAGCGCCGAGGCGCGGTCGATCTGGCGGATCAAGGGTGGGCTGCGCGACAGTTCGGTGAGCTGGGCGTGGAAACGCGCGTTCAGCGCGACATAGGACGAGAAGGCGTCGACCGAGATCGGCACCTGCCGCAGCAGCTCGTCGATCGCAGCCAGGCACTCCTTCAGCGGCTCTAGCTCGCGCGCGGAGACGCCGCGCTCGGCGGCGAAACGCGCAGCCAGGCCTTCGAGCGTGCCGCGCAGCTCGATGGAATCGGAGATGTCACGCTCCGAGAACGCCTTCACCATGAATCCACCGGAGGGGATCGCCTCGAGCAGGCCCTCCTCCTCGAGCCGCACCAGCGCCATCCGCACCGGCGTGCGCGAGGCGCCTGTCGTCTCCACCGCCTGCAGCTCGGAGATGCGCTCGCCGGGGCGCAAAGCGCCCGACAGGATCTGGTCGCGCAGCGCGAGCTGCGCCTTCACGGTCTGCGAGACGGAGCGGTCGATCTCACGTTCGGCCATGGTCTACTCCGCGGCCTGAAGGTGCTTCGGCGCGTTTTCCTTCGCCACCATCCGATCGATCAGCTTGCGCGCCCACATCGCACCGGCGTCGATGTTGAGATTGTAGAAGATTCGGTCGGGGTTCTCGTCCATCGCGCGCTGCTGGGCTTCGAGGATCAGCTCGTCCTCGCGGAAGATGCCGGAGACGCCCTCGCGGATCTCGGTGGTGAGGCGCTGCTCGCCGAGTCGATAGTTGCGCACGAAGGCCCAGAAGTAATGGCAGGTCCTGTCGGTTTCCGGCGTGATGGTGTTGAGCACGAAGCCATTGACTCCTTTCGAGCGGTCGCCTTCCGGCGCACCGGTGCCAGCAGGTGCGACGCCGACGTCGATAGCGATGGTGCACGGCGCCTCGAAGCGGATGATCTGCCAGCGATCGACGAGGCCCGGCTTGCCGAGCTGCTTGGCCCAGAACGGCGGCGGCTCGATGCCCCGCATCCAGCGCGTCACTGTCACCGTCTTCTCGCCGTGGGTGACGTCGAACGGCGCTTCGGCGACCGCCTCGTTGCCGATGGAAGAACCATGCACGAAAGTCTCATGAGTGAGGTCCATGAGATTGTCGAGCACGAGGCGGTAGTCGCATTTGACGTGGATGGTCTTGCCGTCGCCGGCCCAGGCGGGATCGTGATTCCAGTGCATGTCCGGCACCAGCGCGGGATCGGCCAGCGCGGGATCGCCCATCCAGAGCCAGACGTAGCGGTGACGCTCGACCACGGGATAGGCGCGCACGCAGGCCGACGGATTGATGGTCTCCTGCGAGGGCATGAAGGTGCAGCGGCCCTGCGCATTGAACTTGAGGCCATGATAGCCGCATACGACGGTGTCGCCTTCGAGCCGTCCCTTGGACAACGGCACGAGACGATGCCAGCAGGCATCCTCCAGCGCGGCTACCGAGCCATCAGCCTTGCGATACATCACGACGTGCTTGCCGCAGATCGTCCGCGGCAACAGCGCCGGCTTCACCTCGGCGTCCCAGGCGGCGGCGTACCAGGCATTCATGGGGAAGGGCTTTGTCAATTGTCTCGCTCCCACGGCTTATGTATGCGTTATGTATACAGTAGCGTAGGAGCGGAAGTATTCAAGGCCGATTTTGGGGTAATATAGTGCTCTAATGCGAGTTTCTGTATACATCCTTCTTTTCGGTCGTCATCGCCGCGGGGTACTGGATCCCCATCTTCGCGGAAATGACAACAGCGAGTGCGGCTCGAGCGGAGCACGGGGGCGCAACTGCGGGGAGGCCAAGAAGGCCCTTGGCAGCTACGCCGCGAACACCTTCGCCAGTCCCGCCTTCGCCTCTTCCTGAATCCGCGTCAGGTGCTCGGGGCTGCGGAAGCTTTCGGCGTAGATCTTATAGACGTCCTCGGTGCCCGACGGCCGGGCGGCGAACCAGCCGAAATCGGTTTCAACCTTGATGCCGCCGAACGGCTGGCCGTTGCCGGGGGCCTTGCTCAGCGTTGCGCGGACCGGGTCGCCGGCAAGATCCTTCAGGCCGAGCTGCTCGGGCGTGACCGACTTCAGAATGTTCTTTTGCGGCCCGGTCGCGGCGACGTCGATGCGGGCGTAATGGGGCATGCCGAACTCGGCGGTGAGTTCGCCAAACAGCTGGCTGGGATCGCGGCCGGTCCTGGCCATGATCTCGGCAGCCAACAGGCCGAGGATGATTCCGTCCTTGTCGGTGGTCCACACCGTTCCGTCGCGGCGCAGGAACGAGGCCCCTGCACTCTCCTCACCGCCGATCCCGAAACCGCCGGTGACGAGCCCGTCGACGAACCATTTGAAGCCGACCGGCGTCTCCACCAGCTTGCGGCCGAGCTTCTTGGCGACACGGTCGATGATCGAGCTCGACACCACGGTCTTGCCGATCGCGGCGTCCTTGCCCCAGTTGGGGCGGTGCGCGAACAAATAGGAGATCGCGGTCGCGAGATAATGGTTCGGATTCATCAGCCCGCCGGTGCGCGTCACGATGCCGTGGCGATCGGCATCGGTGTCGTTGGCGAAGGCGACGTCGAAACGGTCGCGCATCGCGATCAGGCTCGCCATCGCATAGGGCGAGGAGCAGTCCATGCGGATCTTGCCGTCCCAGTCCACCGTCATGAAGCGAAAGGTCGGGTCGATCGCCTCGTTCACGACCGTGGCCTTGAGGCCGTAGCGCTCGATGATCGGATGCCAATAGTGCACGGCGGCGCCGCCGAGCGGATCGATGCCGATATTGATCCCGGCGGATTTGACCAGGTCGAGATCGACGACTTGGCCGAGATCGGCGACATAGGGCGTGACGAAGTCGTAGGCGTGCACGTTCGCTGCCTTGCGTGCCCGGGCATAGTCGATCCGCTTCACGTCCTCGAGGCCGGCCGCGAGATAGGCGTTGGCGCGCTTCTCGACCACGCCGGTGACGTCGGTATCGGCCGGGCCGCCATGCGGCGGATTGTATTTGTAGCCACCGTCCTCGGGGGGATTGTGCGAGGGCGTGATGACGACGCCGTCGGCGAGGCCAGAGGTGCGGCCCTTGTTGTAGGTGAGGATGGCGTGCGAGATGACGGGCGTCGGCGTGTAGCCGCCGTCCTTGTCGATCATCACCTCGACGCCATTGGCGGCGAACACCTCGATGGCGCTCACCAGCGCCGGCTCGGCCAGCGCGTGGGTATCGATGCCGATGAAGAGCGGACCGGTCAGGCCCTTCTCCTGTCTGTAGTCGCAGATCGCCTGCGTGGTCGCGAGGATGTGGCCTTCGTTGAAGGTGTTCTTGAACGAGGTGCCGCGATGGCCCGATGTGCCGAACGCGACGCGCTGCGCCGGATCGGACGCATCCGGCTTGCCGGCGAAATAGGCGGTGACCAGCCGCGGAATGTTGGTGAGCGCGTCCGGCGAGGCCTGCTTGCCCGCCGCGGGATGAACATCAGCCACTGCAATATCCTCGTCCTGTCGTGAGTGCGGGACACCATAACATCGGCCCGGCTCCCGCCAAGGGCACAACACGCGCGGCGGGGGAGGCGTTCCTGAGATGCCCGTAGCCGGCATCAGCGCAGCGAGATGCGGGACTATCTGCCCCGGATGTCGCTTCGCTCATCCGGGCTACAGGACATGCTATGCTGCCCGCCAGGCTGGTCGAATCATCCCATGGCACTTCCCCGCAAGCTGGTCCTGCTGATCGCCGGTTTCTTCGCGGCGGTGGCGCCGGCGCGCGCCGCGGAGTTCTACACCGAGGATCTGCGCATCCCGATGATGGAAGCCGGGCCGCAGGGGCTGGAGGCGTTCCTGGTCCGACCAGCGGGGACCAGGCGCTATCCGCTGGCGCTGCTCAGCCACGGCTCGCCGCGCAAGTTCGAGGACCGCGCAACCATGTCGGCGCACAGACATTACGGCATCGCGCTGGAATATGCCCGCCGCGGCTTTGCGGCGCTGGTCGTGATGCGGCGCGGCTACGGCACCTCGCCGGGCGGGCGCGTCGACAGCCTCGGCGGCTGCGCAAAGGCGGCCTACCTGCCCGCGGCCGCGGTTGCCGTGGCCGATCTGCGGGCCGCGATCGATGCGATGTCGCGCCGGGCCGACGTGACGACGACGGGCATGATCGCGGCCGGCCATTCCGCCGGCGGCCTTGCCACCGTCGCGCTCACCGCGCAGGCCCCGCCCGGTCTCGTCGCCGCGATCAGCTTCGCCGGCGGCCGGGGTTCGCGGAACGATGACGACGTCTGCAATTCCGATGGGCTGGTGCAGGCCTTCACCACCTTCGGCACGACCTCGCGGGTGCCGATGCTGTGGGTCTATGCGGCCAACGATTCGTATTTCGAGCCCGGCCTCGCGCGCCGCTTCCATGACGGGTTTCGCGCGGGCGGCGGCAAGGCGACGTTCATCGCGGCG
>JAEYTQ010000150.1 GCA_023433965.1 Pseudomonadota bacterium
GTGCGCCGCAGCCTCATAGGCCGCGCGCACCTCGCCCGACGCTCCCCTCGCCTCCACGATCAGATCAATCGGTCCATCCTGCAAATGCAGCCGCCGGCCATCAGACAGCAATGCGATTTGCGGGAGCCTTCTCATGGCCGCGGCCCCGGAATCGGGTTCTGCCAGGGCAGCTGGCGGACATCGTCGCCGTTCCGGACCTCGGAGAGCGGCTTCACGTAATCCATGTGACCGCCGAGCGCAGCATAGTCCGACAGCTTCATGGTGAATTCGATCGGCGCGACCAGGGCCGGCGTCGGCACATAGCCGAACGCGCCTGACGGCATCTGCGTCACGTCGACCATGTAGGTGATGCCGCCGCCGGGCCAGACATAGACCGGCGCGCCGCCGCTGGTGACGCGGGTCAGCGCATCCTTCACCGAACGCGTCAGCCGCACCGGATTGTCCGTGACACCGGCGCGCAGCGAGCCGCCGGCCCCCGCCATGAACAGCACCGTGCATAGCGCAGGCTCGCAGTTTTCCTGAATGCGCTCGACCGAGAACTTAAGCTCATCAGGCATCTCGGTTTCGACCGGCTTCAAGGCCTCGTCGAGCACGTAATAGGACGAGTGCTCCCCGGTGGTGGAGACCATCAGCATGGAAAGACCGGGCCTGGCTTCCTTGGGATCGAACGGGCCGAGGATCGCCAGCGGATCGGAGATGTTGGTGCCGCCCCAGCCCGTGCCGGGATCGGCGACCTGGAAATAACGCCCGGGGGTCGAGCGGCGGCCCTTCATCTTGATGCCGGTGTCGGCGATGTCGAGCAGCTTGCCGGCCTGGTGTTCACTGAGAACGCCGGTGATGTGGTCGTCGACCACGACGACCTCGTCGACCTTGCCGTGCCACTGCTTGGCGAACATGCCGATCGTCGCCGAGCCGCAGCCGACGCGCATGCGCTCTTCCCTGACGCCGTTGACGACCGGCGGCTGGCCGGCCTGCACCACCACCGTGGCGCCGCCGTCGATCGTGAGCTCCACCGCCTTGCAGTTGGCGAGATCCATCAGCGTGTCGCAGGTGACGCGGCCCTCCTTCTTGGAGCCGCCGGTCAGATGATGCACGCCGCCGAGCGACAGCATCTGCGAGCCATACTCGCTGGTGGTGACGTGGCCGACGGCTTCGCCCTGCGCGCGGACCGTCGCAGTCTCCGGCCCGAGATAGCGATCGGTGTCGATCTTCACCTTGACTCCGCAATAGGAGAAGATGCCCTCGGTGACCACGGTCACCATGTCGACGCCGTCGACCTCTGCCGAGACGATGAACGGTGCAGGCTTGTAGTCGGGATAGGTCGTGCCCGCGCCGATCGCCGTCACGAAAGTGGAAGGCTCATGGACGATCTTGCCGTCCCAATCTTCGGTGCGGCTGAACGGGACGAGCTTGCCGCCATGGGAGACGGTGCGCTCCAGGATCACGTGGGGATCGACGCGAACGAGCTTGCCGTCGTGGTTGGCATAGCGGTCGCAGGCCCCCGCCGCGCCCGGCTTGATGTAGCACATCACCGGACAAGCATCGCAGCGGATCTTGTCGATGACGGCGCTCGTCGTTTCAATCGTCATGTCGGAGCCAGCGGACAGCGCGGGTTATCATTCGTATACGAACAATGTTGCGCGTGGTCGCCCGGCGCTGTCAAGCGGCGGTGCAGCGCAAAAGATAGCGTTGCTGCATAAAACCTCATTTGCCTATCCGCCCTGTCCACAAAGAAGGCAGCCGCATTGCAGTGCGGCATGCACGGCTTGCACGTTTGTGTACAAACGGTATCGTCGCAAGGTCGAACTTGTCGGGCTTGGGACCTAAGGATGACGCAAACACCGATCCGCCTCACCGTGAACGGCAGGATCCACGAGATCACGGCAGCGCCGGACACGCCGCTGCTCTACGTGCTGCGCAACGACATCGCGCTCAACGGCCCGAAATACGGCTGCGGCTTGGGGGAATGCGGCAGCTGTACTGTCCTGATCGACGGCATGGCGGCGCGCTCCTGCGTGATTCCCGTGAGCGGCTGCGCCGGGCGCGACATCGTGACGCTCGAAGGCCTTGGCACAAGCGACAAGCCCGACATGGTGCAACAGGCCTTCATCGACGAGCAGGCCGCGCAATGCGGCTATTGTCTCAACGGCATGATCATGACCACCAAGGCGCTGCTCGCGATCAATCCACGGCCGAGCGAGCAGGAGGCGCTGGCGGCGCTGCGCTACAATCTCTGCCGCTGCGGCACTCACGTCGAAATCCTGCGCGCGGTGATGCGCGCATCGGGCCAGCTCACCGAGGCCGCAGATTGATGGCCTCCCCTGTTTCGAACGGAGCCGAGCGGCCGGGTTCGCTCATCGTCGCCCGCACGGTGGACGAGGTCACATCCGAGACCTTCGTCCGCATCACCGCGGATGGTTCGGTCACCGCCTATAACGGCCATGTCGATCTCGGCACCGGCATCCGCACGGCGCTGGGCCAGATCGTCGCCGAAGAACTCGACGTCTCCTTTGCACGCGTCGTGGTCGTGCTCGGCGACACGGCCGTGGCGCCGAACCAGGGCGCGACGATCGCCAGTGAAACCATCCAGATCACGGCCGTTCCCTTGCGCAAAGCCGCGGCGCAGGCGCGGCAGTTCTTGGTCGCGCGCGCGGCCGAGCGGCTGGAACTGCCAGAGGCCGATCTCAGGATCGCGGACGGCCTCGTGCGCGGGCACGACAATCGCAGCGTCAGCTACGGCGAGTTGATCGGCGACGAGACGATCCGTCTCGAGCTTGCCGATGAGGTCACGGTGAAGCCCGTCGGCGACTACGCCATCGTCGGCCGGTCGGTGCCGCGCGTCGACCTGCCGGCCAAGGCCACGGGCGAGCTGACCTTCGTCCATGACATCCGCGTGCCGGGCATGCTGCACGGCCGCGTGGTGCGGCCGCCCTATTCCGGCGTCGATGCCGGCCCGTTCGTCGGCACCAGCCTGATCGCCGTCGATGAATCCTCGGTCCGCGACATTCCCGGCCTGATCGCGGTGGTACGCATCGGTGATTTCGTCGGCGTGGTCGCCGAGCGCGAGGAGCAGGCGATCCGCGCGGCGGAACAGCTCAAGCTGAGCTGGAAGCCTACGCCTGGCCTCACCGATCTCGCCAATGTCGAGGCCGCGCTACGCGCCAATCCATCGACGCCGCGCACGCTGATCGACAAGGGCGACGTCGACAAGGCGATATCGGGCGCGGCCAAGCCGATGCAGCGCACTTACGTCTGGCCGTATCAGATGCACGCCTCGATCGGCCCGTCCTGCGCGGTTGCCGACGTCCAGCACGGCAACATCCGGGTCTGGTCCGGCACGCAGAACCCGCACGTGCTGCGCAGCGATCTCGCCCTGCTGATCGAGCGTCCCGAGAGCGAGATCGAGGTGATCCGGCTGGAGGCCGCCGGCTGC
>JAEYTQ010000290.1 GCA_023433965.1 Pseudomonadota bacterium
GGGTTGAACGAACAGCCCGGCGGGATAGCCGACAGACGCGGCATCGCGCCCGGGATCTGCACTAGACGCTTGTCCTCGGCGGCCAGCGTCGGGATCGCGCCCATCAGGCCCTTGGCGTAGGGATGCAGCGGATTCCTCACGACGTCCTGCACCGGCCCGAGCTCGGCGACGCGGCCGGCATACATCACCGCGACGCGGTCGGAGGTTTCCGCGATCACGCCCATGTCGTGCGTCACCAGCATCACCGCGGTGCCGTGGTCGCGGCCGAGCCGCTTGATCAGCGAGATGATCTGCGCCTGCACGGACACGTCGAGCGCAGTGGTCGGCTCGTCCGCGATGATCAGCTCGGGCTCGGCGCAGATCGCGAGCGCGATCACCACGCGCTGTCGCATGCCGCCGGAGAACTCGTGCGGATAGCCGTCGATACGCTTGTCCGGCGCGGGGATGCCGACTTCTGCGAGCAGATCGATGGCGCGGCGGCGTGCAGCGGCCTCGGACAGATTGAGATGGGTTCGGATCGTCTCCACGATCTGGTCGCCGACCCGGTAGAGCGGATTGAGCGAGGTGAGCGGATCCTGGAAAATCATGCCGATCCGCTTGCCCCGGATGCGGCGCATCTCCTCCGGCGGCAGGTGGTCGATGCGCTGGCCGGCGAGGCGGATCTCGCCACCGGCGATGCGGCCGGGCGGATCGATCAGACCGATCACGGAGAGGCCGGTGACGGATTTGCCGGCGCCGGATTCGCCGACGACGCCCAGCACTTCGCCCTTGGCGATGTCGAAGGAGACGCCGTCGATGGCGCGCAGCGTGCCGCGGCGGGAGGCGAACTCGACGTGAAGATCGCGGACGGAGAGGACGGGTTCGGTCATGAGCGAGGGGCTCTCATCGAAGTCTTGCTCATCGAAGCTTCGGATTGAGCGCGTCGCGTAGCCAGTCGCCGAGCAGATTGATCGACAGGATCAGCGCCGCGAGCGCCGCCCCGGGGAAGGCGACGATCCACCATTCGCCGGCGAACAGATAGTTGTTGCCGATGCGGATCAGCGTGCCGAGCGATGGCATGGTATCGGGCAGGCCGACACCGAGGAAGGACAGCGTCGCCTCGGTGATGATGGCGAGCGCGAGGTTGATGGTGGCGATGACCAGGATCGGGCCCATCGTGTTCGGCAGCACGTGCCGCAGCATGATCTTCGGCGCCGGCAGGCCGATCAGCTGCGCGGCGGCGACGTAGTCCTTGTTCTTCTCCACCATGACGGAGCTGCGCACCGTCCGGGCATAGCCCACCCAGAAGCTCAGGCCGATCGAGATCACCAGCACGACGAGCATGCTGGAGGCGTCCAGCCGGTTGCCGAGGATCGATTTCGCGATGCCGTTGACCAAGAGCGCGATCAGGATGGCAGGGAAAGTGAGCTGCACGTCGGCGATCCGCATGATGACGCCGTCGATTGCGCCACCGAAATACCCGGCGATCAACCCGAGCGCGATGCCGAGCGCGCCGGCGAAGATCACGCCGGCGAGGCCGACCGCGAGCGAGATGCGCATGCCGTAGAGAATGGCGGAGAACACGTCTCGTCCCTGCTCGTCGGTGCCGAGCAGGAACGGGCTCTGGCCGTCCGCGGTCCAGAGCGGTGAAATCCGCGAATTCATCAATTGCAGTTGTGCGGGATCGAACGGGTTCTGTACCGCGAGAACGGATGCGAAGATCGCAAGCAGCACGAACAGGACCGTGATGGCCGCCGCCAGCATGGTCAGCTTGGAGCGCCGGAACGAATAGAAGAGGTCGCTGTCGAGCGCGCGGCCGAACCAGCCGTGGGCGGCATGGGCCGGCTTCGCAGTCGGCTTGTCGGGATCGGAAACGACTGCGTCGGACATGCAGGTGCCCTATGCGGAGCGACCGACGGTCGAGCGCAGGCGCGGATCGACCACGGTGTAGAGGATGTCGACCACCAGGTTGATGGTGACGAAAATCAGCGAAACCATCAGGAGGTACGCGGCCATGATCGGGATATCGACGTTTTGCACGGCCTGCACGAACAGAAGTCCCATGCCGGGCCATTGGAACACGGTTTCGGTGATGATCGAAAAAGCAATAACCGAGCCAAATTGCAGTCCGGCCACGGTGATTACGGGAATCAACGTGTTCTTCAGAGCGTGGCCGAAATGGATGGCGCGCGTGGTCAGCCCTCTCGCTCGGGCAAAGCGGATATAGTCTGTCCGCAGCACTTCGAGCATCTCCGCTCGCACCAGCCGCATGATCAGCGTCATCTGGAACAGGCCGAGCGTGATCGAGGGCATGATCAAGGCCTTCAGTCCCGACATCGTGAGCAGACCCGTGGTCCACCAGCCGAGCTTGACCACCTCACCGCGGCCGAACGAGGGCAACCAGCCCAAAGTCACGGCGAACAGATAGATCAGGAGAATGCCGATCAGGAAAGTCGGCAGCGAGATGCCGATCAGCGAAACGGCCTGGAAGAGCTTGGCGAGCACGGTGTCGCGTTTGAGCGCCGAATAGACCCCCATCAGGATGCCGAACACCATTGCAAACACGGTGGCGCAGATCGCCAGCTCCAGCGTGGCGGGCATGCGCTCGCTCAGCAGCGTCGAGACCGGCTGGCGGAACTGATAGGAAACGCCGAACTTGAACTGCGCGGCGTCGGCGAAATAGCGCATGAACTGCACCGGCACGGGATCGTCGAGCCCGAGCGATTTGCGCACGATCGCGCGCTCGGCCGCCGAGGTGTCGATGGAGACGATCTGGTTGACGGGATCGCCGGCGAAACGGAACATCGAGAACGCGATGATGCCGACGGCGAACATGACGCCGATGGCCTGAACGGCGCGGCGAAGAGTGAAAGCGAGCATGCCTTCCACCGTCCTTGGGTGAGCGTGCGGCCGACGGCTTTGTCAGCCGGAAAAGGATAGGTCCCGGAAGCCTCGCGCTGCCGGGACCTCGTGTTCAACTGACGCTATTCCTTCTTGGTCGCCCAGTGGAACATGACCAGATTGTCGGCGCGCTGCGGCAGGTTGACCTTCTTCGAGACGCCCCAGGCCAGCGCCTGCTGGTGCAACGGAATGTAGGCCCAATCCTTGATGCTGATTTCGTAGGCCTGCTTGATCAGCTGGTTGCGCTTGGCGGTGTCGGCTTCGACCAGCACCTTGTCGGTGATGGCGTCGAACTCCTTGTTGCAATAGCCGCCGAGATTGGCCTCGCCGCGCGAGGATTTCGCATCGTCGCGGCAGCCCATGATGTCGTA
>JAEYTQ010000334.1 GCA_023433965.1 Pseudomonadota bacterium
CGATGCGTTGAGCGCCGCGGACGAAGGCGGTCATCACGAGCACGCCGAGAGCGAACAGCACGGCCTGCAGAATGTGGGCGCCCTGGTCGCCGAGCCCGAACAGAATCGCGAGCGCCCAGCCGCCGGCAAAGGCCCCGCCGAACACCTCGGCGCCGATCAGGATGGCAGCGCTGATGACGGTGACGACGCTGGGCCAGGCGATCTGGCGGGACGAGGAAGAAGGCGCGTTCATGGCTTCAGGGTCCTGACTTCGAGGGCCGCAATCTCCTCGAAAAGGCGGCCGGGAGCAAGGGCAAACGGCCCAAAAAAGCCCCATCGCGTGCTATAGCTGGCCACAACAATCGCGCCACGAAACTGGACTTGTGATGTCAGAATCCCGCCAAATTACGGATGCCGAGACCAACCCGCTGCTGAGGGCCTGGGTGACGCCGTTCGCGGCCCCGCCCTTCGACGAGATCGCGCCGGAACACTTCCTCCCCGCGTTCGAGCAGGCCTTCGCCGACCATTCAGCCGAGATCGCTGCGATCACCAGCGATCCGGCCGCGCCCGACTTCGCCAACACCATCACGGCGCTGGAGCGCTCGGGCAAGCTCCTGAGCAAGGTCGCGGCGGTGTTCTACGACCTGGTCTCGGCGCATTCCAACCCGGCCATCCTGGAGATCGACAAGGAGGTCTCCTTGCGGATGGCGCGGCACTGGAATCCGATCATGATGAACGCGGTGCTGTTCGGCCGGATCGCCCAGCTGCACGAGAACCGCGCCAATCTCGGGCTCACGCTTGAGCAGCTTCGGCTGCTGGAGCGCACCTACACCCGCTTCCACCGCTCCGGCGCCGGCCTCTCCGAGGAGGCCAAGGCGCGAATGGCCGCCATCAACGAGAGGCTGGCCCAGCTCGGCACCAGCTTCAGCCACCATCTGCTCGCCGACGAGCAGGACTGGTTCCTGGAGCTTGGGGAGGCGGACCGCCAGGGCCTGCCGGAGAGCTTCATCGCCTCCGCCAAGGCTGCGGCAGAAGAGCGCGGCATGGCCGGCAAGGCCATCGTCACGCTGTCGCGCTCCTCGGTCGAACAGTTCCTGAAGAGCTCGGCGCGGCGCGACCTGCGCGAGAAGGTCTACAAGGCCTTCATCGCGCGCGGCGACAATGGCAATGCCAACGACAACAACGCGGCCATCGGAGAGATCCTGAAGCTGCGCGAGGAGAGCGCCAACCTCCTGGGCTATCCGACCTACGCCGCCTACCGGCTCGAAGACTCCATGGCCAAGACGCCGGACGCGGTGCGCAGCCTCTTGGAGCGGGTCTGGAAGCCGGCGCGGGCGCGTGCGCTCGCCGACCGCGACGAGATGCAGGCGCTGATCACGGAAGAGGGCGGCAATTTCAAGCTCGCCCCATGGGACTGGCGCTTCTTCGCCGAGAAGCTCCGCCTGCAGCGCGCCAATTTCGACGATGCCGCGATCAAGCCCTATCTCAGCCTCGACAACATGATCGCGGCCGCGTTCGACTGCGCCACCCGCCTGTTCGGCGTCACCTTCGAGGAGCGCAAGGACGTTCCGGTCTGGCATCCCGAAGTCCGGGTCTGGGAGCTCAAGGGCCCGGACGGCAAGCACAAGGCGCTGTTCTATGGCGACTACTTCGCCCGGCCGTCGAAGCGTTCCGGCGCCTGGATGACCTCGCTGCGCGACCAGCAGAAGCTCGACGGCGAGGTCGCTCCGCTCGTTCTCAACATCTGCAATTTCGCCAAGGGGGCCGGCGGCGAGCCCGCGCTGCTGTCGCCCGACGACGCCCGCACCCTGTTCCACGAGTTCGGCCATGGCCTGCACGGCATGCTCTCCAACGTGACCTATCCGTCGCTGTCGGGCACCTCCGTGTTCACCGACTTCGTCGAGCTGCCGTCGCAGCTCTACGAGCACTGGCAGGAGCGACCCGAGGTGCTGCAGAAGTTTGCCCGCCACTACCAGACCGGCGAGCCGCTGCCGGACGACCTGCTCCAGCGCTTCCTTGCCGCGCGAAAGTTCAACCAGGGCTTTGCCACGGTCGAATTCGTCTCCTCGGCGCTGGTCGATCTCGAGTTCCACACCCAGCCGGCTGCCGCCGCGCAGGATGTCCGCGCCTTCGAGCGGCGCGAGCTGGAGAAGATCGGCATGCCCGAGGAGATCGCGCTGCGTCACCGCCCCACGCAGTTCGGCCACATCTTCACCGGAGATCACTATGCCGCAGGCTATTACAGCTACATGTGGTCGGAGGTGATGGACGCCGACGCCTTCGGCGCCTTCGAGGAAGCCGGCGATATCTTCGACCCGGCCGTCGCCAAGCGCCTGCACGACGACATCTACTCGTCCGGCGGATCGGTCGATCCGGAAGCTGCCTATGAGGCCTTCCGCGGCCGTCCGCCCGAGCCCGACGCGCTGCTGCGCCGTCGCGGCCTGCTCGATGACGCAAAGGCGGCGTGATGAGCACGATGCGCCGTCTGTCTGGATTGCTGCTGGCCGTCTTCCTGTCGCTTGCGGCGGGGGCCGCGAGCGCGCATCCGCATGTCTGGATCACCGCGAGCAGCGAGCTTCTTTACGCCGCTGATGGCACCATCACCGGCGTGCGCCACGCCTGGACCTTCGACGACATGTTCTCGGCCTATGCGGTGCAGGGGCTCGAAAGCAAGACCAAGGGCGCCTATACCCGCGAGGAGCTCGGGCCGCTGGCGCAGACCAACGTCGAGTCGCTGAAGGAGTACGCCTACTTCACCTTTGCGCGAGCCGACGGCAAGAAGGAGCGATTCCAGGAGCCGGTCGACTATTTCCTCGACTACAAGGACACGGTGCTGACCCTGCACTTCACGCTGCCGCTGAAGAACCCGGTCAAGTCCAAGCAGCTGGTGCTCGAAGTGTACGACCGTTCCTTCTTCATCGACTTCAAGATGGCGAAGGAGAATCCGGTCAAGCTGGTCGGCGCGCCCGCGGGCTGTCAGATGAAGCTGGACCGGCCGAACGACGGTTCGGCGAGCGCGCAGAAGCTCGACGAGCAGACCTTCCTGAACGGCGAGAACGCGAATTTCGGCATGATGTTCGCCAACAAGATCACGGTGGATTGCCCTTGAAGCCGCAACTCCCTCCGCTGGCGCGCGCGCTGCTCGCCTGCGCCGTCGTTCTGCTGGTGATCGGCGTGGCCGATGCGGCGCTCCATGGCGTCCTCGCGCAAAATCCGTTCGGTGCGCCGCGCCCGGCGCAGGCGGCCGGGTCCGAGGCGGGCGGTGTAGTCGGCTGGCTCCTGGCCAAACAGTCGGAATTCTATCGCCAGATGTCGGCGACCATCCGCGCCGCCAAGTCCGACGGATCGGCGGTGTGGACGCTGCTGTTCATTTCCTTCGCCTACGGCATCTTCCATGCCGCCGGCCCCGGCCACGGCAAGGCGGTGATCGCCTCCTATCTGGTCGCCAACCGAGAAACCGCGAGGCGCGGCATTGCCCTGTCGTTTGCCTCCGCCCTGATGCAGTCGCTGGTGGCGATCCTCATCGTCGGCATCTCGGCCTGGGTGCTGAATGCGACCGCCAAGACGATGTGCAAGGCGGAAGGCGTGATCGAGATCGCAAGCTACGCACTGATCGCGTTGTTCGGCCTGCGCCTCGTCTGGGTCAAAGGCCGCACCTTCATCCGCGTGCTCCAGGCGGTTCAGCCGGTGCCGGCTCTCGCCGGGGTGCCGAATGACCGTCATGATCACGGTCATCACCATCACCATGACGCGCATCAACACGGCCATGATCATCATCAGCACGATCATCACGGTCACGCTCACGCGCACGCCCAGCATGGGCACGATCACGTTCACAACGAGCATTGCGACCACTCCCATGGCCCCACACCCGGCGAGCTCGCCGGTCCGGGGGGCTGGCGGCGCGGCTTCGCGGCGATCCTGACCGTCGGCATCCGCCCCTGCTCGGGCGCGATCCTCGTGCTGGTGTTCGCGCTCGCCCAGGGCCTGTTCTGGGCCGGCATCGCTGCGACCTTCCTGATGGGATTGGGCACCGCGATCACGGTTGCGGCCATCGCCGTCGTCGCCGTCTCCGCCAAGGACATCGCGGCCCGCCTCAGCGCCGGGCGCGACGGCGGCGGTGCGCTGTTCATGCGCGGCATCGAGTTCGCTGCCGCCGGCGTCGTGCTGCTGCTCGGCGCAGGCCTCTTGTTCGGCTACATCGCAGCCGAACGGACGACGTGTTTCTAAGCTCTTCCTTCTCCCACAAGGGGAGAAGGAAGAAGCGGCCACCGCGTCCGGGACGCGAGAGTCGCGACTTTGCGAACTCCCTCCGGTCGGCTAATCAGGCGTTCAAACCAACAAGAATGTCCTGGGGGACTCCATGTCGCGCGATAATTTCTGGTTCTTTCATCCATTCCGGGTGCGCTATTCCGAGATCGACGGGCAGGGCGTCGTCTTCAACGCCCACTACCTCACCTATTTCGACACGGCCATCACCGAATATTTCCGCGCGCTCGGCTTCGACCAATATGCCGATGCGCAGGCGAGCGGCATCGATTTCCACGTCGTCAAATCCGTCATCGAATACAAGGCGCCGGTCCGCTTCGACTGGGAGCTCGACGTCGGCGTGCGCGTGGCGCGGATCGGGAATTCGAGCCTCGTCTTCGAGCTTGTCATCTTCCTGAAGGGCGGCACGGAGGCGCTGGTGACCGGCGAGATCGTCTGGGTCTACAC
>JAEYTQ010000380.1 GCA_023433965.1 Pseudomonadota bacterium
ATGAAATTGATCTCGTCCGGGTTGAGCATGAAGTTGATCGGCACCAGCACGGCACCGATCCGCGCAACCGCAAAGCGCAGCGCGGCAAAGGCATGCGAGTTGCGCGAGAGCACCGCGAGGCGATCGCCCTTCCGGACGCCGAGGCCGAGCAGGCCGCGGCCGAGCCGGTTGCAGATCACGTCCATCTCGGCGAAGGTCCAGCTCGAACCGCCGCAGCTCACCGCCAGCCTGTTCGGCTCGCGGCCCGCCGATCGGCGCAGGAGATCGCCGATGGAATGCTCGCGCGCTTTCGCGATGGTGGCTGCGGTGTCTCCGGTCATTTCCGTCCCCTGAACTGGCGATCTGCGGATACCCGCACGGCCGTGGCTGCGCCGTTGCATTCTGCGGGCTTCCGACGTTTGCGCAAAACGTAGTCGGCGCGGTCGGCCGCGTCAATTCGGCCTGTGAGCGCGGCGTCGTTACGCAAGAATTGGCGTTCCACCGAGGCAATCTGGCAAGGCCAAACAACTATAAAACAAAGGAAATGCCATGCGCCGGATTATTGTGCGAGCCACGTTCGCGGCCGCACTCGCGACCCTCCCGATCTGCCCATCCTTCGCCCAACAGGCTCCGCTCAAGATCGGCGTGCTCGCCGACTTCTCGTCCGTCTATTCCGACATCGGCGGCATGGGGAACGTCGAGGCCACCAAGATGGCGATCGAGGATTTCGGCGGGCAGATGTTCGGCAAACCGATCGAGATGGTCAGTGCCGACGTGCTCAACAAGCCCGACGTCGCCTCCACCATCGCGCGCAAATGGTGGGAGACCGAGGGCGTCGACATGATCATCGACCTGCCGACTTCCGCGACCGCGCTCGCGGTGATGGAGCTGTCGAAGCAGTACGAGAAGATCATGATCGTGACGGACGCGGCGAGCTCCGACATCACCGGAAAGTCCTGCTCGCCCTACACCGCGCACTGGACCTACGACACCTACGCCAACGCACACACGGTCGGCAGTGCCATCGTCAAGAACGGCGGCGACAGCTGGTTCTTCCTCACCGCCGACTACGTGTTCGGCCATTCGGTGGAGCGTGACACTGGCGACGTCGTGAAGGCCTCCGGCGGCAAAGTGCTGGGCAGCGTCAAGCACCCGCTGAATACGGCCGATTTCTCCTCGTTCCTGCTCCAGGCCCAGGCGTCCAAGGCCAAGATCATCGGCCTCGCCAACGGCGGGGGTGACACCATCAACGCGATCAAGCAGGCCGGCGAGTTCGGCATCGTCGCCGGTGGTCAGAACCTCGCTGCGATCGTGATGTTCATCTCCGACGTACACAGCCTCGGGCTCAAGCAGGCGCAAGGGCTGATCGTCACCGAGGCCTATTACTGGGACCTCAACGACAAGACCCGCGCCTTCGGCAAGCGTTTCATGGAACGCATCAAGCGCATGCCGACCATGAACCAGGCCGCGACTTACAGCGCGACGCTGCATTATCTCAAGGCGGTGCAGGCGGTCGGCACCCGGGACACCAAGACGGTGATGGCCAAGATGCGCGAGCTGCCGGTGAAGGATGCTTTCACCGACAACGGCGTGCTGCGAGAGGACGGCCGCATGGTGCACAGCATGTTCCTGTTCCAGGTCAAGAAGCCGGAGGAATCGAAGGCGCCGTGGGACTACTACAAGCTGCTCGCGGAAGTTCCCGCCGATCAGGCGTTCCGGCCGCTGAAAGATGGCGGCTGCCCGCTGGTGAAGTGAGCCGGCCGGGATTGCGCCGACAGCAATCGTTCTACAAGCTTCGCTCGTTCGCTTGACTGATCAGGCGGACGAGCGGCGCGGTCGACGTGCAGCCCAAAATCGAGGCAAGACACTTCACGAAGCCGTCTGATCTGCGTCAAGTTGCGATGCAAAATTCGGTACAATGTTGAGGTCGCTCTTCCGCGATGCGGACCGGGCGCATGTGTCTCAACAGTGGGCGCCGCACGGCGTTACGAACAGATGAACTTCACACCGGGGCGCGTCGTCGCCGTGCTCGCCGTCCTGCTCGCAGGCGGCGGCTACTACTATTGGCAGCACCGCGATGCCAGCGCGCTGCCACCTGGTTTCGCCCGCGGCAACGGCCGCATCGAGGCCGTTGAGATCGACATCGCCACCAAGACGCCGGGCCGGATCCGCGAGATCCTGGTCGGTGAAGGCGACTTCGTCCGCGCCGGCCAGGTTCTGGCGCGCATGGACACCGAGCAGCTGCAGGCCCAGCGCCGCCAGGCCGAAGCGCAGCTTCAGCGGGCAACGATCAACGTCCAGACCGCGAAGAGCCTGGTGAACCAGCGCGAGGCCGAACGCAAGGCCGCCGAAGCCGTGGTCGACCAGCGTATCGCCCAGCTCGATAGCACGACCCGCAAGCTCGACCGCTCCGAGCAGTTGATCAAGACCAGTGCGGTGTCGCAGCAGGTCCTGGACGATGACCGGTCCGCCAACGCCACGGCGAAGGCGGCGCTCGCAGCATCCCACGCCCAGGTCGCAGCGTCCGAGGCCGCGATCAGCTCTGCCCGCGCCATGGTGATCGATGCCGGCGCCGCGGTCGACGCAGCCGAGGCCGCGATCGAAAGCATCAACGCCGACCTCGACGACAGCGTGCTGAAGGCGCCGCGCGACGGCCGCGTGCAATATCGCGTGTCGCAGCCCGGCGAGGTGCTCGCCGCCGGCGGCCGCGTGCTCAACATGGTCGATCTCGGCGACGTCTACATGACGTTCTTCCTGCCGACCGCCGATGCCGGCCGGGTCGCGATCGGTGCCGAGGTCCGCCTCGTGCTCGACGCCATCCCGCAATATGTGATCCCCGCCAAGGCCAGCTTCGTCGCCGACGTCGCGCAGTTCACGCCCAAGACGGTCGAGACCGAGGAGGAGCGGCAAAAACTGATGTTCCGCATCAAGGCGCAGATCGCACCCGATCTGCTGCGCCAGCACATCGAGCATGTGAAGACCGGCCTGCCCGGCATGGCCTATGTGCAGCTCGATCCATCCGCACAATGGCCCGACAACCTCAAGATCAAGCTGACGCGATGAGCACAGCCGCAGCCGAAGCACCGGCTGCCGAGAGCAGCGTGGTGCGTCTGGAAGGCGTGGGCCTGAGCTACGGCAAGACCCGTGCGCTCGAGTCGATCACGCTCGACCTGCCGTCGGGCTGCATGGTCGGGATCATCGGCCCCGACGGGGTGGGAAAATCGAGCCTGCTGGCCCTGATCGCCGGGGCGCGCGCGATCCAGCAAGGGCGCATCCACGTGCTCGGCGGCGACATGGCGAGCGCGCCACCGCCGCAACGTGTGCCCCGACATCGCCTACATGCCGCAAGGCCTCGGCAAGAATCTGTATCCGACATTGTCGGTGTTCGAGAACATCGACTTCTTCGGCCGTCTGTTCGGGCACCGCAAGGCGGAGCGGCACAGGCGGATCGCCGGCCTGCTGCGCGACACCGGCCTCGCACCCTTTGCCGACCGGCCGGCGGCAAAGCTCTCCGGGGGCATGAAACAGAAGGTCGGCCTGTGCTGCGCGCTGATCCACGATCCCGAGCTCCTGATCCTGGACGAGCCGACCACCGGGGTCGATCCGCTGTCGCGGCGCCAGTTCTGGGAATTGATCGACGCGATCCGCAGCAGCCGTCCCGGCATGAGCGTGATCGTCTCGACGGCCTACATGGAGGAAGCCGCGCAGTTCGACGTCCTGATCGCGATGAATGCCGGCCGCGTGCTGGCGACCGGAACGCCGGCAGAACTGAAGCGGCAGACCGGCGCCGATACGCTTGACGAGGCCTTCATCCGTCTGTTGCCGGAAGCGGACCGCAGCAGCCATAGCGAGGTCGTCATCCCGCCGCGCGGACCGGATCATGACGAGATCGCGATCGAAGCCGACCACCTCACCCGGCGCTTCAACGGTTTCGTTGCCGTCGACGACGTCAGCTTCCGCATCAGGAAGGGCGAGATCTTCGGCTTCCTCGGCTCCAACGGCTGCGGCAAGACCACGACCATGAAGATGCTGACCGGCCTCCTGCCGGTGAGCGAAGGCACCGCGCAGCTGTTCGGCAAGACCATCGATGCCGGCGACATGTCGGTGCGGCGGCGCATCGGCTACATGTCGCAGGGCTTCTCACTCTATTCGGAGCTCACGGTGGCGCAGAATCTCGACCTGCACGCGCGCCTGTTCGAGCTGCCGGCTGACGCCATCGCCGCGCGCGTCGACGAGATGATCGCTCGGTTCGACCTGGCCGACATCGCGGACGCCCTGCCCGACGCGTTGCCGCTCGGACTGCGGCAGCGATTGTCGCTGGCGGTCGCCATGATCCATGCGCCGGACATCCTCATCCTGGACGAGCCGACCTCCGGCGTCGATCCGGTCGCCCGCGACCGCTTCTGGCAGATCCTGGCCGAACTCTCCCGCAAGGACAACGTCACCATCTTCGTCTCGACCCATTTCATGAACGAGGCCGAACGCTGCGATCGGATCTCGCTGATGCATGCCGGCAAGGTGCTGACGTCGGACTCGCCCGCGGCCATCGTGGCGGCACACGGCACCGCAACGCTGGAGCAGGCCTTCATCGCCTGCCTGGAGGAGGCGATCGCCGACGCGGCGGAGCCGGCCGGCGAGCCGGCAGCGGCCTCGCCGGCCCCCGCATCCGCGAGCCCCACGCCCGCCCGGCGCCGCGGTGCTGCGTTCAATCCGACCCGCATGCTCGCCTATTCCCGGCGCGAGACGCTCGAGCTGCGGCGCGACCCGATCCGCGCGACGCTCGCGATGCTCGGCAGCGTGCTGCTGCTCTTCGTGCTCGGCTACGGCATCAGCATGGACGTCGAGAAACTGACCTTCGCCGTGCTCGACCGCGATGACACCGCGATCAGCCGCGACTACAGCCTCCAGATCGCGGGCTCGCGCTATTTCACCGAGAAGCCCCCGATCACCGACTACGCCGATCTCGATCGCCGCATGCGCGCCGGCGAGATCGGCCTCGCCATCGAACTGCCCCCCGGCTTCGGCCGCGACGTCAGCCGCGGCCGCCATGTCGAGATCGGCGCCTGGGTCGACGGCGCCAACCCGACGCGGGCCGAGACGCTGCGCTCCTACGCGCAGGCCATCCACGCGAGCTGGCTCGCGCAGAAGGGCCGCGAGCTCTATGGCGAGGCGGCGATCGCCGGCAGCTACCAGCTCGAGGTGCGCTACCGCTACAATCCCGACGTCATCAGCGTCGTCGCCATGGCGCCCGGCATCATCCCGCTGCTGCTGGTCCTGATTCCGGCCGTGCTCGCCGCGCTCGCGGTGGTGCGCGAGAAGGAGCTTGGCTCGATCGTCAACTTCTACGTCACGCCCGTGACGCGGCTGGAGTTCCTGCTCGGCACGCAGCTGCCCTACGTGGTGCTGGCCTTCGCCAATTTCCTCCTCCTGGTCGGATTCGCGCTCACCGTCTTCGGCGTCCCCTTTACGGGAAGCTTTGCGACCTACGCGCTCGCCGCGCTGCTCTACGTCACGGCCACTACCGGCATGGGGCTGGTGATCTCGGCCTTCATGAAAAGCCAGATCGCCGCACTGTTCGGCACCGTGCTGATCACGCTGATTCCGGCCATCCAGTATTCCGGCCTGATCGATCCGGTGTCGTCACTCCAGGGCCTTGGGGCGGCAATTGGCCGACTTTATCCCACCACCTACTTCGTCACGATCTCGCGCGGCACCTTCTCCAAGGGCCTCGGCTTCGACACGCTCCACAACGATCTGCTGGCGCTCGCCGTCATGGTGCCCATCCTGGTGATTGCCGGCGCGATGCTGCTGAAGAAACAGGCTCGGTGACCATGCGCTTCGACAACGTGTTTCGGCTCGGCGTCAAGGAACTGCGCGGCCTGATGCGCGACCCGATGCTGCTCGTACTCATCGTCTATTCCTTCACGCTCGCGATCTATGCCGGGGCCAAGGCGCTGCCGGAAACCCTGAACCGCGCCGCGATCGCCATCGTCGACGAGGACCGTTCCCCGGTTTCGAGCCGCATCGAGCTGGCATTCACGCCGCCGTACTTCTCCGCGCCGCGCCTGATCTCTCAATACGAGATGGACCGGCGGATGGACGCGGGGCTCGACACCTTCGCGCTGAACATTCCGCCGGACTTCCAGCGCGACCTGCTCGCACGAAAGTCGCCGGCCATTCAGCTCAACATCGACGCGACGCGGATTTCGCAGGCGTTCAACGGCGGCGGCTATGTCGAGCAGATCGTCAGCGCGGAAGTCGCCGAGTTCCTGGCGCGGACGCGCAATGCGCAGACCGCGCCGATCGAGCTGGCCCTGCGGGCGCGCTTCAACCCGGAGCTGAAGAAATCCTGGTTCGGCGCCGTCGACGAGATCATCACCTCGATCACCATGCTCTCGATCATCCTGACGGGCGCGGCGCTGATCCGCGAGCGCGAGCACGGCACCATCGAGCATCTGCTGGTGATGCCGGTCACGCCGCTGGAGATCATGGTCAGCAAGGTGTGGTCGATGGGGCTGGTGGTGCTGGCGGCCTCGGCGCTGTCGATCGTCTTCGTGGTCAAGGGATGGCTGGCGGTCACGATCGACGGCTCGGTCGCGCTGTTCCTGCTCGGCGCGGCGCTGCAGCTGTTTGCGACCACCAGCATGGGCATCTTCCTCGCCACCGTCGCCGGATCGATGCCGCAGTTCGGATTGCTCCTGATGATGACCCTGCTGCCGCTGCAGACCCTGTCGGGCAGCATGACGCCGCGGGAGAGCATGCCGCAGTTCGTTCAGGACATCATGCTGGCGGCGCCCAACACGCATTTCGTGATGCTGGCGCAGGCGATCCTGTTCCGCGGCGCGGGCCTGGAGGCGGTCTGGCCGCAACTCCTCGCGCTCGCCGTGATCGGCAGCGTCTTCTTCGTAATCGCGCTGCGGCGATTTCGGACGTTTCTGACGTGAGACGCGAAGGGCGACACTGAAGAGGGCGAAAACAACCCCATGCACAGTATCCCTTTGTTTCGGCTACTGGATTTGTTCGGCCCGTCGGGCAAGCGGGGAATCATCGCCGATCCAGCCTGCGCCTTGCCCCCAAAAGCAAAAATGGCCCGCTCATCGCGGGCCATTTTCGTCTCGGATCCGGTCGATCCGAATTTGGTTGCGGGGATAGGATTTGAACCTATGACCTTCAGGTTATGAGCCT
>JAEYTQ010000440.1 GCA_023433965.1 Pseudomonadota bacterium
GGCGCAGCCCGCGGCGGATGCGCTCATAGGGCGGGAAATGCGTGACGTCCTCGCCGAAGAAGCGGATGGTTCCGGAGGAGGGCGGGAAGTCGCCGGTGATGCAGTTGAACAGCGTGGTCTTGCCGGCGCCGTTGGAGCCGAGCACGGCGCGCCGCTCGCCGGGCCGTACGGTGATGGTGACGTCGGTCAGCGCCGCCAGCGCGCCGAACATGCGCGTCACGCCGCGCAGCTCCAGCGCAGAGCCGGCGCCGACGGCGGAAAGGCGGCGTGCGACGCTATCCATGGCTGCGCCCTCCGCTGGAACGGTCGACGCCGCGTCGCTGCCGCTGCCGCCAGCGCTGCCACAGCCCGATCACGCCGTCCGAGGACCAGAACACGATGGCAAGGAAGCCGAGTCCGATCAGGAGGCGGAAGCGATTGCCGTCGAGCCCGAGCCGGACCAGGAAATCGAGCGCGAAGGTGCGCAGCAGCACGAAGATCAGCGCGCCGATGAAGGGGCCGATCGGGCGCGTGATGCCGCCGACGACGGCGATGATCAGCACGTCGATGCAGGCCCCGACGCTGACCGAGCCCGGCGAGATTTGGCGGTAGTTCCAGACCTGGAGCACGCCGGCGAGCGCGGCGACGAAGGAGGCGAAGGCGTAAGCTGCAACGCGGTGCGCATTGACGTTGAAGCCGAGCGCCGCCATGCGCCTCGGATTGTCGCGCACGCCCTGGAGGGCCAGGCCGAACGGGGCGCGTGAGAGATACTCGACGCCAAAATAGCAGAGCGCGGCGACCGCGAGCACGATGTAATAGAAGGGAATGTCGGCGCGCCAGTTCACGCCCCAGAAGTGCGGCGTGGCCACGGTGTTGATGCCGGTATGGCCGTTGAAGATCGCCCAGTTCTGATTGGTGAAATAGTAGAAGGCCGCTCCGATCGCGAGCGTGATCATGATGGTGTAGATGCCTTCGGTGCGCACCGCGAGCGCGCCGCCGAGCGTGCCGAAGGCAGTCGCCAGCGCCAGCGCCATCGGCACTGCGAGCCACCACGGCCAGCCCAGGCTGATATTGGCGTTGCCGCTGACGCCGAACACGGCGACCATGTAGGCCGAGAAACCCGCAATGGTGAGCTGCATCAGGCTGACCATGCCGCCGTACCCGGCGAGGAACATCAGGCTCAGCGCGATGGTGCCGAGGATCAGGGTGGAGGCGAAGATCTCGATCAGGAAGAAGCCGCTGGCGATCAGCGGCATGATCAGCAAGATGATCGCGACGATCCACGCGGCGGGATGGTTGACCTCCGGCCACGCCCGTGCCGGTCGCTGCGCCGAATTGGCGGGGCGCACGGCGAGGCGGGCATCGTGGGCGAGCGACATCTCAGCGCCTCGCCAACAGGCCTTGCGGCCGGATCGCCAGCACCAGCACCATGATCAGGAAGGTCACGACGATGGCGTAGGTCGGGATGTAGACCGAGCCGAGCTGCTCGGCGAGCCCGATGATCAGCGCGCCCAGCGCCGCCCCGGGGATCGAGCCCATGCCGCCGACGATCACGACGACGAGGGAGGCCAGCAGGAAGCGGATGTCCTCGCCGGGCGACAGCGATTGGAAGGTGCCGCCGACGACGCCGGCAACGCCCGCAAGCCCGGCGCCGAAGGCGAATACGGCGACGAAGACGAGCTGGATGCGCACGCCGGTTGCGGCGAGGATGTCGCGGTCGTCGACGCCGGCGCGGACGATCATGCCGATCCGGGTGCGATTGAGCGCGAGCCACATCGCGACGCCGATGACCACGGACGCCGCAAAGATCACGAGCCGCACCGAGGGATATCTGAGATAGACCGGCTCGCCTGAGGATTTGATCGCCGTCACCAGCGGCAGCTCGACGGGGCCGATCAGCCAGTTCGGGGTCTGGATCTGGTAGAAGTCGCCACCGCAGGCCCACAACATCAGGTCGGCGAATACGATCGACAGCCCGATCGTCACCATGGTCTGCCTGAGATCCTGGCCCTCCATGCGACGGAACACGATGACCTGGAGCAGCACGCCGACCAGCGCGGTGAGGATGAAGGCAACGATGAAGCTGAGGATCCACGACCCCGTGGAAGCGCTGATGGCGTAGCCGACATAGCCGCCGAACAGATAGAGCGAGCCGTGCGCGAGGTTGACGTTGCGCATCAGGCCGAAGATCAGCGTGAAGCCGCTGGCGACGAGAAAGTAGAGGCCGCCGAGCGTGATGCCGTTGAAGAGGGCGTTGAGGAAGACCCGCTTGCGGCCGATCGCCTGTTCGAGGCCCGGCGGCCAGGCCGCGAAGATCAGCCAGAGCAGGACCGCGACGGCAATGATCGAGATCAGCGCCCAGGCCGGATGGCGTTCGACGAAGCGGCTCATGCGCGCCGCCTCCCCGGCCATGGTGCCTGCCGAGGATCCGTCGAATGCAGGTCAGACAGCCATACACCGGCTGCTCGCCTCGCCATGAACGTGCGCTCCCGTCGTCGCGATCCTCTTCTCGGGATCGCGTTGCCCACATCCTAGGGGGGCGGCGAGGCCGACGTTTGATCGTGAGTATCTTTTCGTGGCCCGCGCTCAGGCGCGCAAAATCTTGGCGGCGCGACGATAATCGGTCGGGGCCATCCCGACATTGGCGGCGAAGAAGCGGGTGAAACCGCTTTGTGAGGAGAAGCCGAGGTCGAAGCCGATATCGGCGATCGGGGACTCGCTCGCGACCAGCGCTTCGAGCGCCTGTTCCATGATCAGCGTATTGAGATAGAGGTTCGGCGTGACGCCGGTCTGCACACGGAACAGCCGGTAGAAATGCGGCCGCGACAGGCCGGATTCGCGCGCGATGGTGTCGAGCTCGATTTCGGCGCCGGGGCTTTCCGACATCATCTTGATGCATTTGCGCACGCGAAAGTCGGTGACAGCGCCGCTTGCGCGCGGATCGCGCGCGGTCTCGGCCTGCTGCCAGCTTTCGTCGTAGCAGATGTCGATCAGCCTCCGCAGCTCGGAATCGAGGCTGGAGAGTGATGGTGCGCCGCACACGAGCGCCGCGGTCCGCCTGATGTGCTTGTCCAGCGCGGGCGTGCGCTTGAACTGGGTACGGCCGAAGCGCAACCTGTCGCTGCCCGAGGCGTCTGGCGCAAACCATTCGGCGTTGACGTAGAGCACGAAGAAGATGGCGCCGCCGTCGAGATCGGTCGGCAGGAAGTTGTGCGGCTCCCAGGGATTGACGGCGACGACGGAGGTCTCGGTGAGGTCGTAATGTCCGTCGGACACGTCGATGCATGCGGGCATGCCGCCGACATGGAAGATCAGATGACCTTCACGATGGGCGTGGATGTTGAAAGGGCGGTTCAATTGATAAACCGTCGCCCGGCCGAACCGGCCGTGGAAGACGGCGAGCGCACGGCTCATGCCTTCCCCTCCCGAACGTTCTTGGCTTTTCCGCCAGCGTTCAACAACGCCGCCGAGATTGCAAGAGCGGAGAGCGACCGCGTCAGCGAGTCGCTCCCCGTTGTGTCGCGCCGAGATGATGCGTCAGTACTTCTTACATTCAGGGACGGTGCGGCTGGGCAGCCCGATCTTGGCGAACACGGCCGGATCGTAGCCGAGCGTCTGGTTCACGTTCGGGATCACCTTCACGACCTTGCTGAACAGCGCGCCTTTGCCGTCGTCGACGACTTCGGTGACGAAGTTGGTGCCGATCGCCTGGCGGTTGGAGTCGAGTTTGATCTTGCCGTTCGGTGCGTCGAGCTCGATCTTCGCCAGCGCTTCCCTGAACTTCGTCTGGTTGTTGGAGAGATCGCCATTGACCTGGCGCAGCGCCAGGATCAGCGCCATGGTCGAGCCATAATAGTTGGTGGCCAGCAGCGACGGGCTTGGGAATCGCTTGTTGGGCGGGAAAGCGTCCTGATAGGCTTTCACGAATTTCTGCCAGCCCGGATCCTCCCAGGTGTCGGCCTGACCGCTCGCCGCGATGGTGCCGATCAGGGCATTCTTGGCACTGCCCTTCGAAGACAGGATGGTCTGGTCGATCATGATGGAGCCGCCCATCAGATGTGCCTTGCCGCCGGCCTGCTGATACTGATTGAGAAAGTTGACGGCATCCGCCCCACCGAGCCCGAGATAGATCGCATCGACGTCGTCGGGCAGGGCGGCGATCACCGAGGCGAAGTCTTTCGTCCCCAGCGGCACCCATTGCCGGTTGGTGACCTGTCCGCCCATCCCGCAGAACTCTAGCACCAGCCCGAACACCTGGGTGTAGATGAAGGAGTAGTCCTCGCCGACGGTGGCGATCTTGCGATACTTCTTGTCCTCATAGGCGTATTTGCCGAGGCCGACCTGCCACTGCGCGCCGTCCATGTTGAAGCGGAAGAAGTTCGGGGCAGGGTCGACATAGGTCGTTTCCTGCGCGCCGGAGGCCGCATTGATGAAGGTCAGCCCGGGATGGCTCTTTGCGAAGTTCTTGACCGCAATGCCCTCGTCGCCGGAGAGCGGCGACAGCAGGATCTGCACCTTGTCCTGTTCGATCAGCTTGCGCACGGCGCGCACCGCCGAGTCCGGCGTCGCGTCGGTGGAGGCAACGATGAACTCGAGCTCCTTGTCGCCGACCTTCTTGCCGAGCACGTTGAGCGCCGTCTGATGGCCGCGCATGCCGTCTTCGCCGAGCACCGTGTAGGTGCCTTCGAGGGTTGCGGTCACACCCACCTTGATCTTTTCCTGGGCGATCGCCGCGCCCGAAAGAAACAGGCTGCTCAACGCGAGCAGTCCCATGCTGCATTTCGACATGTGCTCCTCCCTGTGTCATCGCTATGTTGGCGCGACGATCCGTGTGCCCGTGGCTCTGGAAGCCCGCGGCTTGGGAGGAAAGCTAGCCGAAGTCGAATGCGCTGCACGCGTCAGGGCCTTCTTCGGCTTGACCGGGAGTCTCATTTTGAATGTTGCGGCGCGA
>JAEYTQ010000504.1 GCA_023433965.1 Pseudomonadota bacterium
TCGCGGAACGCTATGCTGGAAAATATCCGACGCTGGTCTTCGAGGTGCTCAACGAGCCGGGCGGGCAGATGACGTCCACTGCCTGGAACACCCTGCTGAACGAGTGTCTCGGCATCATCCGCGCCACCAACCCCACGCGGACCGTCATTGCCGCCATCCTCAACGTCGATGAGATGCCGGTCGAAGAGCTGGTGCTGCCGTCGGACGATAGAAACCTGATCGTGACGTTTCACTATTACGCGCCGCTACGCTTCACCCATCAGGGCGCGCCGTGGTCCGAGACCTTTTCGCGCGTGGGGCCGCTCGATTGGGGCACGCCGGAGGACGAACGGAAGGCGCGCGCCGATTTCGAGAGGATGCGCATCTGGTCGGAACGGGAAAGGCGTCCGATCTATCTCGGCGAGTTCGGCGTCTACGAGGCCGCCCCAGCCGCAGCCCGAACGCGATATCTCTCGTTCGTGGCGCGAAGCGCGGAGCAGCTCGGCTGGGCCTGGGCCTATTGGCAGTTCGACCACGACTTCGCCGCCTTCGACAGCGAGCGTCAAGCCTGGAAGCCGGAGATCATCAGGGCGCTGATCCCGGCGGGGCGCTGAGGCGGGAAGCTTTCGCTAACGCGCCCGATGGCAAAATCGCCGCCGAGGTCCTCGCGACGGGCGCGACCAGTTAGTCCGCAAGCCGCTCCAGCACGTCGCGCGCCAGCCCTTGCAGAAGGTCGAGCTTGTAGGCCGTCATCGGCAATGGCTTGGCGCCCGAGCTCGCCGCTTTCGCCGCTTCTGCGATCGATGCCGCATCGGCAACCTTGCCGATGAGCTGGACCTCCACGCCGGTGAGGCGAAGCGGCACCGGCGCGACGCCGCCTGCGGCGAGACGAACGAGCTGGAACTTGCCGCCGGCGATCACGACGCGGGCGCAGAGCTCCACCAGCGGCCATTCCGCATGGGTCCGGCTGATCGCCCGCCTGTAGGACGCGCGCTCGCCCTCGAGCGGAGCAGGAAGCGCAATGCTCTTGATCATCTCGCCGGCTGCGAGTGTATGATCAGCGTGCGAGACCGAGCCGTCGCCGAGCAGGCCGGCGATCGTCAATCCGCTGCGGCGGTCCGTGGTGATGGTCGCATCATAGGCGAGCAGAGCCGCCGCCATGGTCGAGGGATGCGGCGCGACGCAGTCGCCGAGATCGAAGGCAACGCCATAGAGATGATTGCCAGAGCGGGCAGGGCAGGTGCTGCCGCCTTTCTTCAGGCAATCGATGTCGGCCCGGCGGAAATACCAGCAGCGTGAACGCTGCGCGAGATTGCCGCCGAGCGTTGCAACGTGGCGCACCTGTGGCGTGGCGAGCCCTTGCGCGCTCGCCGCAAGTCCGGGATAGGCAGCGGCGATGCGCGGGTCCGTCGCAATAGTGCCGATGGTGGTCAGCGCGCCGATCCGGACTGCTCCATCTGTGCCCCAAGTGATCGTCTTGTCGCCGCTGGCCGAGATATCGATCGGCATTCCCTGCGACACGCCGCTGCGGCGGCGTTCGCTGAAATCGGTGCCTCCGGCGCGGAATTCAGGCGGGGGCTCGGCAGTGGGCTTGGCGGTCATGATGGCGACACTCACGCTGCATCCCTCCCTTTCAGGGCAGCCACGAGACGATCGGGCCGGAAGGGAATTTCAGTCAGTCTCACGCCGATCGCATCGCGGATGGCGTTGGCGATTGCGGGCGAGGTCGGCACGGTCGCGACTTCGCCGATGCCGACGCTGCCGCCCGGCACATGCTCGAATCCGGCTTCGTCGAAATGCACCTCCAGTTTCGGCATGTCGCCAATCCCCGGAATGCGGTAATCCTCCATGCTGCTGCTCAGGATGTGGCCGCTCGAAGGATCGGTCTCCCGCGCTTCATAGAGCGCGTAGCCGATGCCCTGGATCACCGCGCCCGCGGCCTGGCTTCGCGCCAGCATCGGCGCGGCGAGCCTGCCGATCGCGAGGCCTGTATAGGCGTTGAGCACGCGCACATGGCCGAGCCAGGTATCGACCTCGACTTCCATCACCTGCACCGAGCTCGGGACGCCGGCGCCGACCACCATGTGGTTCATCAGACGCAGCACCCAACCGAACACCCGGCCCATGATGCCCGCCTCGTGCAGCGCGGGCCTGACGCCGGGCGGCGGCTTGCCGTCCTCCTGGCGTCTCGCCGACACGGCGATATCAGGGGAAGCCGCGATCATCTCGCGCCACGGCGCGTTCGAGCCCGGAGCAGGTGTGCGAGACGCGGTGCGTTTGATTTCCGCTTTCAGCTTGTCGATGGCCAGCAAGGTCGGCGGCACCACCGAGGCGGTGACGCGGCTGCCGCCGGAGCCCGGTCCGGGCGGCAGGTTGGAGCGGCCGATGCGAACGTCCACATCCTGCGGCTCGAGCTCGAACGCCTTCGCGACGGTGTTGGCGATCACGCTGCGCGTGCCCGTGCCGATATCCTGGACCGCGCAGCTCGCGACGATGCGGCCGCCCTTGATCGCGAGTTCGACCGAGGAGCCGGTCTGCCAGAGATAGAGCCAGTAGCCGGTGGCGACGCCGACACCGCGCCGGTAGCGGCCGGTCTGCGAGGCCGCCGGCTGGCGGTTCTTCCAGACGTCGAGGCCGGCAGCCCAGTCGTACAATCGCTGCCGGTTGGGATCGGGGTCCCAGAGCTTGCGCAGCTGAATCGGATCGACCTTCATGCGCAGCGCGGCTTCGTCGACCGCCTGCTCCAGCGCAAACGACATCGGCGGACCGCCGGGACCGCGGAACGGCGCGCCGGGCGGCAAATTGCTGAGCACGTCGAAGTCGACGAGCTCCTTGGCTTCGGCCGGATAGATCAGCCGCGCCAGGCCCGCGATCAGCGAGTTCACGGCGGCGCCGGTGTCGGCATGGGCGGTGAGCGACAGCGCCTTGAGGCGGCCTTCCGCCGACGGCAGCAAGGACAGCTTCAGCTCGGCGGCCGGACGATAGCCGGTCACGGAAAGCTCCTCATCACGATCGAAGGCGACACGCACCGGCGCCTTGGCGGCGCGCGCAAGCTCGATCGCGGCGATGGTCTCCAGCCCGACGCTGCCCTTGGACCCGAACCCGCCGCCGACGTGATCGGCGATCACACGCACCTTGTCGTGCGGAAGGCCATAACGCTTGGCGATCTTCTCCATGTTCTCGTGAATGGCCTGGGTCGAGATGTGCACAATGAGCTGATCGCCGTCGAACCTGGCCACGGCGGCATGTGGTTCGAGGCTTGCGTGCTGCTGCGTCGAGACGCGGAAGGTCTCCTCGACCAGCAGCGGATTGCGTTGCGCCCGCGCCTCGTCAAGCCAGCTCCTGGCCTGCTTGGCCTTTTGCGAGAACGGCGCCGAAGGCCCGCGCACATTGCCCTTCCACGACACCGGAGCGCCACCGGCGCCTTCCGACACGTTGCCGGCACGCTTGCGGTCCTTCTTTTCGAACACGACTGGCGCATCGTCGCGTCGCGCTGCATCGAGCCCGATCACCGCGGGCAACGGCTCGGGCTTGAAGCTGATCGCGGCGATTGCCTTCAGTGCGGTGCGGCGATCCTTGGCCGCGACGGCTGCAATCGGCGCGCCGACGAATCGGACCATGTTGTCGTCGTCGAGCAGCGGAACGACCGCGGCGACACCCGCAATGGCGCGCGCCGGTGCCAGATCGAGCCCGGTGATCCTCGCATGCGCGACGTGCGCGCGCAGGATGACGCCTTCGAGCTGGCCGTCATGGTGGATGTCGACCGTGTAGCGGGCCAGCCCCGTCACCTTGTCGCGGGCTTCCAGCCGCGGCGCGACGGGTTCGACGCCGTCGAAGCGGCCCGAACATGCTTCGGCGACGGCGCGAAAGATGCCTTCATAGGCGCCGCAGCGGCAGAGATGTCCCGATAGTGCGGCGGCGATCTCTTCGCGCGAGGGGGTCGCCGCGCCCTTGGTCGCGCGCCAGCCGTCATGGAAGGCGGTGGCTTCGACGACGAAGCCGGGTGTGCAGAAGCCGCATTGCAGGGCGTCGTGCGCCATGAACGCCTTCTGCACCGGATGCAATCCGGCTGCTCCGACGCCCTCGATGGTCGTCAGCGATTTGCCGGCGGCCGCCTGCGCCGGCAACAGGCAGCTCACGACCGGCGCGCCGTCGAGCAGCACGGTGCAGGCGCCGCAGACGCCGGAGCCGCAGACGAGCTTGGTGCCTGTGAGACCGCCATCGCGGATCACGTCGATCAGGAGCGCATCCGGATCCTCGGGGAGCACCAGAGGCCGTCCATTGATGGTCGTGCTGGTCATTTGCGAACTCCCGTTTTGCGGAGCGACTTCTTTGCGGACGGCGCCATCGCGCCGGCGATCAGCATGCGCAGCATGGTCTCGAGCTGTTTCAGGAATGCGTCGATCGGCTGCATGGAAGGGAAAGCGGATTTGGTGCCGTGGATCGCCATCTCGACGCAACGCGCGAGCTCGCGCACGCTGACGCCGCTTTCGAGCTTGAGCTTTCGCTTGCGGCACACCCGCGCGATCGTGGTTGCGATCTCGTCGGCGAAACGGCTGGAATAGCTCTGGTAGAGGTCGCGCGCCTGCGCGAGATGCTCGGAAAACAGCTCCTCGGTATGGGGCGAGTCCTTGAGCGAAGCGAGCAGCGACTGCATTCGCGCGCCGATCTCGGCGACCAGGATGTCGGCAAGCTCGAGGCCCGCTTCTTCCGCCGCCTTCGCTGCCGCGATTTCGGCGGCGAGCCCCTGCGCGTAGATTCGCTCGAGCACGGCGCGAAACAGCGCCTCCTTGGAGGCGAAGTGATGATAGAGCGCCTGCCGCGTCAGTCCGGCTTCCTCCGCCGCCAGCTCGATCGAGGAACGGCGGAAGCCGTGGCGCCGGAACACCCGCAAGGCGGCGTCGAGGATCCGGTCCTGGGGAGGGGCCTTGGCCTGCATTTTGTCAGGTTTGACAAAAACGAACGAAATGTCAAATCACGGATTGATGACGGTCCTGTGCGCGCAGGAGACAGGGTCTCTCTGCACGCGGGCAGGGGCATCGCTAATGGTGCTTTGCGCGAGCTGAGCGGGCGTCTCGATGTCTGGGCACAGGCAATATCGCTTCCATATGCGATAGCCCTGCCCCGCACCCGGGCGGGGACATCGCCGCATTCGCGTTGGCGGGCGAGGCGACGCGAACATGATCTCTCAAATGAAAACGGGCACGCCTTCGCGCGAAGGCATGCCCGTTTGAAACCCTATTCGTGCGACGCGTGCGTGCTTTAGTGCACGCTCACCGCTTGCAGCTCGTTGCTCCAGGCGTTGGCGATTGCAGCCTCGCGGCTGTCGGTCAGCATGATCGGCGTGCCGTCGGCGGCGTGGAGCGCGAAAAGCTTGAGGCCCGGCGCGATCTTGGGCGCTTCGGGGAACAGGCCCGGCACGTCCTC